>CBEVQU010000001.1:0-40452 GCA_965552115.1 uncultured bacterium
CAAATTCAACTGTATTTTTCTCAATATCTTTCAACATTTCCTCTCCTATCTTAGATAACTTACATTCCGTGTACCTCATGGCAGCCGGAGGATCTCCGTCAATTGAACCAAAATTTCCTTGTCCTTGAACTAAAGGATACCTTAAAGAAAAGTCTTGGGCCATTCTCACTAAAGCTTCATAAATTGGAGCATCTCCATGAGGATGGTATCTTCCCATGCAGCTCCCCACCACTGTAGCTGATTTTCTAAATTTTGCTCCGCTTAATAAACCAAGCTTGTACATTGTATATAGAATTCTTCTTTGGACAGGTTTTAATCCATCTCTCACATCAGGTAAAGCTCGAGAAATTATCACTGACATTGCATAATCAATATAAGACTCTTTCATTTCTTCTGTAATCTCTCTTTCTCTGATATAGCCTATTTCTTTATTCAATTTTTTTATCCCTTTCTTTTCTCTCATGGTTTTTTTATTCTAGGAAATCTTGGAAGTAAAAGGCGGAAATGTTCTATTTCTTCTTTCAATTTTTCTCCTAGAGAAGGTCCTTTTATTTGCTTTTTAATTTCCTCTTTAGCTCCTTTAATTTCTATAAAAGTAGGTTTTAAAACTTTTTTTATCCAAGTGAAAGAAATAATTATCCCTAAGATAGAAATTAAAATTAAAAAAATTATTCTTCTCCATTTTAAAGGTAAATTTCTAATTTTCTGAATTATCTTCATTTTAGTTTCAAAAGAACAACCTTAGTTTCTGAAGGAAGATCTTTTTGTTTTATTTTAAGACTCTTCAATCTTTCCGGTTCTTCTATTCTCATTTCTTTTAGAAATTTATCTACTTTTTCTAATTTTATTTTCATTTTTGGTAAGAAATAGTGCATTGGTATTACAATTTTGGGCTCTATTTGAGAAATAATATCCACTGCTTCTTTAGGAGAAATAGTATAAATTCCTCCAACAGGAACCATTAAAATATCAACTTCTCCGATCTTTTCTAACTGCTGATCTGTTAATTCTTTTTGTCCTATATCAGAAAGGTGGCAAAGCCGGATTTGCTCTCCTTCTATTGTAAAAATTGTTACTTTTCCTCTTTCTTTTCCCTTTTTATTATCGTGGAAAGCTTCAATTCCCTCAATATAAATTCCTTTTATCTCATATTCTCCTGGTCCTTCTATCTTAAATGGTTCATCCTTTATAATCTTTGTATTGTTATGATCTGGATGGTTATGAGAAATAAGTAAAATATCTGCCTCTTCTTCTCTTAAAGGCAGACCAATAGATTCATCAAAAGGATCTATCACAATTTTTATATTTTCTTCTTTATTCTGTTTAATTAAAATAGAAAAACAAGAATGACCTCTCCAAAAAATTTCCATATCTTTTTAGTTTAATCTTACCAAATATCCTAAGATTATGCAATTTCTTGCTTTATCGACAAAATTAGGATATAATTTGAAAGTATAGAAATGAGAAAGAACAAAAGTATTTTACAAAAAATAGGAGATACTTTAAAACCTTTAAAAGAAGGAGATACAGTAGAAGGGAAAATTATAGGGCTCAAGAAAGGAGCTGTGTTTTTGGATTTGAGTCCTTTTGGAACAGGAATAATAAAGGGAAGAGAATTTTTAGAAACGAGAGAAGAATTGAAAAAGAAAGAAATAGGAGAAAAAATAGTAGCGAAAGTAATAAGTTTAGATAATAAAGAAGGGTTTATTGAGCTTTCTTTAAAAGAAGCCTCTCAAGAAATAGCTTGGGACAAACTAAAAAAAATAAAAGAAAATGATGAGACTATTAAAGTGAAGATTTTGGGAGCTAATAAAGGGGGACTTCTAACAAATGTTTTTGGAATCCCTGCTTTCTTGCCATCTTCCCAGCTTTCTCCTGAAAATTATCCTAAAGTACCAGAAGGGAATCCAAACAAAATATTAAAAGAACTCCAAAAATTAGTAGGGAAAGAATTAGAAGTAAAAATTTTAGATCTTTCTCCTAAAGAAGGGAAACTTATTCTTTCTGAAAAAGCTTTCTTTGCAGAAACTTCTAAAGAAGCTTTAAAGAAATATAAAGTGGGGGATGTAGTAGAAGGAGAAATTACCGCTATTTTAGACTTTGGTGCTTTTATAAGATTTTGGAAAGAAAAAGGGAAAGATGAAATGGAAGGGTTAATTCATATTTCTGAATTATCATGGCAAATGATAGATCATCCTTCTCAGATAATAAAGGTAGGAGAGAAAGTAAGAGCGAAAATTATTTCTATTGAAAATGAAAAAGTTTTTCTTTCTTTAAAAGCTCTAAAAGAAAATCCTTGGGAGAAAATCAAACAAAAATACAGAAAAGGAGAGATAGTAGAAGGAAAGGTAGAAAAGATAAAACCTTATGGGGCTTTTGTAAAATTAGAAGAAAAAATATATGGGCTTTGTCATATTTCTGAATTCAAAGATATGAAAGAACTGAAAGATAAATTAAAGCTTGGGAAAAAATATAAATTTGAAATTCTCTCCTTTTTACCAAAAGAAGGTAAGATAACTTTAAGATTAAAAAGCTAATGAAAGAACTCTTAAAAAACATCTCTTTGGTAATTTTGATTTTTCTTATAATATCAGGTCTTTTTGTTTTATTTTCTAAACCTCCTGAAAAAAGAGAGGAAATTACTCTTGAGAAGTTAGCAAAAGAAATCAACCAAGAAAAGATAGAAAAAATTTTAGTTAAAGGAAACCAATTAATAATTACTTTTAAAGACGGGAAAGAAGCTTTCTCTACTAAAGAAAGTGGTATTTCTCTTTTTGAATCTTTGCTCTCTTTGGGAGCAGAAAAGGAAAAACTTCAAAAAGTAAGTTTTTATTTTAGAGAAGAGGGAGATAGAGCAAGCTTTTGGGCAAGTTTATTTATCTTAGGTTTCCTTCCTTTCTTTATTTTTCTCTTTTTCTTCTGGGGATTAATAAGAAAAGCAAAAACCGGAGCTATGCAAGCTTTCGATTTTACAAAATCGAAAGCTAGGCTCTTTGGAGCAGAAGGACACCCTAAAGAAAGAGTGACTTTTAAAGATGTAGCAGGGTTAAAAGAGGCAAAGGAAGAATTAATAGAAATTGTAGACTTTCTTAAACATCCTCAAAAATATTTAAAAATGGGAGCAAAAATCCCAAGAGGGGTTCTCCTGGTAGGACCTTCTGGTTGTGGAAAGACTTTGTTAGCTAGAGCAGTAGCAGGAGAAGCTAATGTTCCTTTTTTTCATATTTCAGGTTCTGAATTTGTTGAATTATTTGTAGGAGTAGGAGCAGCAAGAGTAAGGTCTCTTTTTCAAGAAGCTAAAAAAAGACAGCCTTCAATCATTTTTGTTGATGAGTTAGATGCTATTGGAAAAGTAAGAGGGCCTGCAACCATAACTGGAGGGCATGAGGAAAGAGAACAGACTTTAAATCAGCTATTAGTTGAAATGGATGGATTTGAGAGAGGAGATAAAGTAATTGTTTTAGCTGCTACCAATAGACCAGACGTATTAGATCCTGCTCTTTTAAGACCAGGGAGATTTGATAGAAAAATTGTAGTAGATCTGCCAGATATTAGAGAAAGAGAAGCTATTTTGAAAATCCATTGTAGAGGAAAACCTTTAGCTAAAGATGTTAATTTAAGAGAGGTTGCTGAAAGAACGCCAGGATTTTCAGGAGCAGATTTGGAAAATGTTATCAATGAAGCTGCTATTTTAGCTGCAAGAAAAAATAAAGACAAAATTTATCAAGAAGATATCATAAACTCTATTGAAAAGGTCCTTTTAGGACCAGAAAGAAGGAGTCATATCCTTTCAAAAAAAGAGAAAGAGATTGCGGCTTTTCACGAAGCAGGTCATGCTCTTTTGGCCGCTTTAATAAAAGAGGCTGAACCTGTCAGAAAAGTATCAATTGTAGCTAGAGGAATGGCAGCAGGTTATACTCTTAAAACACCTAAAGAAGAAAAGAGAATAAAAACAAAATCTGAATTTTTAGCAGAAATAACTGTTTTGTTAGGAGGATATATGGCAGAAAAATTAAAATTTAAAGAAATAACAACTGGAGCAGCCAACGACCTTGAAAAAGCATCTTCTTTAGCTAGAAAACTAGTTAAAGAATATGGAATGTCTTCTTTAGGACCTGTTTCTTTTGAAACAAAAGAGAAGCTTTTCTCTTTTGAGAAACCTTATTCTGAAGAAATGGCAGCCAAAATTGATAAAGAAGTAGAAAAAATTATTAAAGAATCTCAAAAAAGAGCAAAAAGACTTTTAGAGAAAAATAAAAAGTTATTAGAAAAAATTGCTAAAACTTTAATTAAAAAAGAAACAATTGAAAAAGAAGAATTTGAAAAATTAATTGGGAAGAAAAAAACTGCTCAAAGAAAGAGCAGAAAGAAGTAATCTTATAAATCTTTAAATTTATTTGTTAATTCTAAAACTCTTTGATAAAGAGCTTTTATTTTTTCTAAAGGAGCTCCATCTCTATAAACTTGTTTATCAAGTTGCTCTCCTTTATTATCTCTAATTCTCCAAATAATAGTATATTAATTAAGTTGACTATTTCTTGAGAATAAAATATACTATAAAAGTAAAAAAGGGCACGTAGCTCAGCTGGTTAGAGCACCACTCTTATAAAGTGGGGGTCGCAGGTTCGAATCCTGCCGTGCCCATGGGCGCGTAGCTCAGTTGGTTAGAGCGTCTGCTCGACACGCAGGAGGTCAGAGGTTCGAGTCCTCTCGCGCCCACATTTTATGGACTCTCTTTATCTTTCCAATCTTATTTTAAGAAAAGCGAAAGAGGAAGATTTAGAAGAAATTGAAAAAATTGAAAAAAGCTCCTTTCCGAAAACAAGCATTTGGAAAAAAGACCTACTTTCTAAAAAAAGGAGTAATTTCCCAGATTTTTTTATTATTGCTGAAATTAACAAAAAAATTGTAGGATATATTTTTGGCACACCTGGTGAAATTGAGTCTATAGCAGTTGCAAAAAAATGGAGGAGAAAAAAAATAGGAACTGCTCTTTTGAAAAAGCTAATTACTTCTTTTAAAAAAAGAGGTGTAAAAAAAATTACTCTCCACGTAAGAGAGAGTAATTTATCTGCTATTTCTTTTTATCTAAAAAATAATTTTAAGATTGTTAAAAAAGTAGAAAATTATTATCCAGGTGGAGAAAGTGCTCTTTTAATGGAAACTACTCTATCTTGATTATCTCAAGATAAGTTAGTTTTGATCCAAATTGAAGAGCTTCTTCTTTTGTAGGAAACCAAACATCGATATGATAAAATCCTTTTTTAGGATTCATTCTGTCTTCCACTGTAAATATTTTATCTCCAAATAATTCAGGTAATCTAACTTTTGTGTGTAAAGGTAAGAGATTGTTGGCTACAATCCCATCTCTAGCTAGTGTCCCTGCAGCAGTTAGAAAAGGGGTATCATCTGTCTCTTCTGGAGTAGAAGAATACCCTGTCACAATCACTCTTATTCTTCTGATAACTTTAATTTGAACAAAGTTAGGAGAAGAAATAGGAAAAAGAGTATCTTTGGAAAGAAAACAAAGACTTTCTCTTGAAAGATCAACTTTCGGAGCAATCTCCTCATCTCCATAAATGAAAGGGAAGAAAGCAAAAATTCCTAAAATAGAAAATAATAGAAAAAAGTAAAATTTACTCATTTTTAAGATTTCTAACATAATAGATTCTCTATCTTTCTTTGTCAAGAAAAAACAGGCTCTCTTTAGAGCCTTTTTAGATTTCCTAGATTTTAACAGATTTCCTATCGTTGCCTTTCTAATATCTTTTCAGAAAGCTAAACAATCAAGTCTTTCTTGTTTAATTTTAATTTCTTTTATCCTTCTCTAAAGTCAACTTTACTTAATTTTTGAAATATGATACCTTCTTTATAGGTGAAAAAAATGGAAGAAAGAGAAGCTTCTCAAGTAGAGTTTGTTGTAAAAACAATAGAAAGATGGCTTGGAAATCCTCTCTCTAAAGCTCTTTTAAAATCTACTTTAAAAAGAGACAAAAAGGGAGAAACTAAATTAGAAAAAGCTTTGAGAAAATATACTGGAGAAAAAATTGAGGTAGATTGGCTCACTTTCCAGATAGCAAAGAAAGCAATTGAAAAAGGAGCAGAAAGTCTAGGTATCTCAAAAGAAAAAATTAAAAATTCTTTAAAAGCACCAATTATCAGAAGAGGATTAGTAAATATCTTGGAAGGGATAGCTTATTGGGGAGTAAAAAGGCCTCAAATTACAGCAGCTCCTTTTTTAATTGTCTGGGATGTAACATATGCTTGTAATTTAAAGTGTAAACATTGCTATGCTTCTGCTGGTAAAAAAGCTCCAGATGAACTAACTACTAAAGAGGCGAAAGAAGCTATAGATTTATTTAGAAAGATAGGAGTAGTAGCTATAGCTTTCTCTGGAGGAGAACCTTTAGTAAGAAAAGATATCTTTGAATTGATTGAATATGCTAAAAAAAGAGATTTCTACGTCTCTATGGCTTCAAATGGAACTTTGATTACAAAAAAAATAGCTCAAAAATTAAAAGAAGTAGGGTTAGATTATATAGAAATTTCTTTAGATGGATTTGAAAAAACTCACGATAATTTTAGAGGAATAAAAGGAGCTTGGAAGAAAGCAGTTCAAGGAATCAGGAATTGCGTTGAAGTTGGTTTAGACACTTGTGTGGCAACAACTGCTACCCATTACAATCTGCAAGAAATTCCAAAACTGGTAGATTTTGTTGAGAAAGAACTAAAAGCTAACAGATTTATTTTATTCAATTTTGTTCCCACAAGAAGAGGGAAAG
Source organism: uncultured bacterium (assembly GCA_965552115.1). Lineage (GTDB taxonomy): Bacteria > Patescibacteriota > Minisyncoccia > Minisyncoccales > CAZLLZ01 > CBEVQU01. The sequence continues at coordinate 6,783 of CBEVQU010000001.1, forward strand.
AGATCAAAGAAAAAGATTTAACTCCTAAAGAAAGAGAAGAATTGTTAGAGCTCCTTTACTCTAAACTTGTAGATCCAAATTGTCCTTTAGACACTTTCTCTACAGCTCCTCAATACGCAGTGATATCTGCAAGGTATCCAACCGGTCCTGCTGTAGCCACTCATTTTACAAATAAAAAAGCTCTTGAAATGTTAAAGGGAAAAACTAAAGCTTTAACAGAATTTATTGGAGGTTGTGGAGCAGGAAGGCTGTATTGTGGCATGGAACCTAATGGTGATATTCAACCTTGTGTCTTTATTCCTATAAAAATTGGAAATATCAAGAAAGATGATTTTCTGGAAATTTGGAGAAACTCCCCTGTTTTGAAAGAAATCAGAGAAAGAGATAAATTTGAAGGATGCGGCACTTGCAAGTATAAGTATATTTGTGGAGGATGTAGAGCAAGAGCTTATGGATACTTTGGAAATTTAAAAGGACCTGATCCAGGATGTTTTTATAAGAAAGAATATTGGGAAAATTTAAATAAAAAATAGAAGCGCTCTTTTTGAGCGCAATTTTTATTTTAAGCGGGTGAGGGGAATCGAACCCCCATCTCTGCCTTGGCAAGGCAGTGTAATAGCCATTATACTACACCCGCTCGTCCTCTCAACTTTTTAATTCTTTTAAATAACTCTTTAAAGTCCGTTTTATCCAATTCTTGCCCCAACCTGTTTTCAAAAACTTTTCTCGCTGAACAGCATCATGCTTATTATTATGTGCTTCATAATATACTACAATAAACGGCTTAAATTTTTTTGTTGACTCTACCTTCCCGTTATTATGCAATGTAAATCGCTTTCTTAAATCATTAGTCAGACCTACATAAAACCATTGATGCCTTTTGCTTTTCAGTATATACACATACCACATATTTAAAAAGTTGGGAGGACAAGTGCCGCGGGTCGGGATCGAACCGACGACCTCTTCTTTTTCAGAGAAGCGCTCTACCACTGAGCTACCGCGGCAATCTGGGCGGGGAGGGACTCGAACCCTCATGAGGTTGAACCTCAGCAGATTTTAAGTCTGCCGCGTCTACCAGTTCCGCCACCCGCCCAGAGGCCGGGAGGGGATTTGCACCCCTGTAAAACGGTTTTGCAGACCGTTCCCTAGCTTCTCGGGCACCCGGCCTTCTTTTTAATTTACTAAATTTTTATTTTTTTTCAATAAAAAATCAAGATATCTCCTTCTCTGGCTTCTTTTCCCTTAATTAAAAGTCCACACTCTTTTCCTTTCTCTACTTTATCTACATCTTTTTTGTCTTTTTGAAGATTTAAAACTACTCCTTCTCCTATTTCTTTATCTTCTCTTAAAATTTTAAAACTATTTCCTTTCTTTACTTCGCCTTCCATTACTTTTCCTCCTATAATTTCTCTTTCTTTTTCTTTTCTAAAAACAACTAAAACTTTCAATCTTCCTTTTTCTTCTTTAGTAAAAGCTCTCTCCTTTTTCTCTAACATCTCTCTTGCTTTTTCTATCAATTCATATATCACTTCAAATTCCATAATTTTCACTCTTTTTTCTAAAGCTAATTCTTTAATTTTCTTTGATACTTTTACTCTGAAAGCGAAAATAAAAGCTCCTGTTTCTTCAGCTAAAATGACATCATTTTCTGTAACTTCCCCTACCCTGCTTTCCAATATTTTAAAGAAAGCTTCTTTTTGAGGTATTTCTCTTAAAGAAGATTCTATTGCTTCCAAAGATCCTAAAACATCTCCTTTTAATATTAAATTAATAGGTTTTCCTTCTTTCTTTTGAGGAATTTTTTCTTTTGTTTCTTCAATTTTGATATTTTCTTTTGCTTCTTCTAACGTATTGAAAACTTTAAACTTTTCTCCTATTAAAGGAACTTTCTCAAAACCTAAAACTAAAGCAGGAGAAGAAGGAAAGACCTTTTCCATTCTCTCTCCTTGGAAATTTTCTAAACTTTTTACTTTTCCAAAAGTAGAAAAAGTCCCTATTATATCTCCTATTTTTAAAATTCCTTTTTTAGGAATTAAAGTAGCTAAAGGCCCTCTTTTAGAATCCAAAAAAGCTTCTATAACTTCTCCTTCAGCTTTCCCTTCCAAAGAAGTTTCTAAATTTATCATTTCAGCTACCAACAAAATCAACTCTAATAAATCTGTTATTCCCTTTTTTGTTTTAGCTGAGACTTTAACAAAAGGAACATCTCCTCCCATTTCTTCTAATAGCACTCCTACTTGAGAAAGCTCTCTTTTCACTCTTTCTGGATCTGCTGTCGGTTTATCAATTTTATTTGCTGCCACAATAAAAGGGAGATTATATTCTTTAATATGAGAAATAGCTTCTTTTGTTTGCTCTTTTACTCCTTCATCTGCCGCTATCACTAAAATTGCAATATCTGCTATTTTAGCTCCTCTACTTCTCATTGCTGAAAAAGCCTCGTGTCCTGGCGTATCTATAAAAGTTATCTTTTTTCCTTCATGTTCAATCTCATAAGCTCCAATATGTTGAGTAATTCCCCCCGCTTCTTTCTCTATAATTTTAATATCTTTAATAGCCTCTAAAATGGAACTTTTACCATGATCTACATGGCCTAAAATAACAACTATTGGTGGTCTTTTTATTTTTTTCATTTTGCGGTGGGGGTGGGAGTCGAACCCACAATCCCTAAAAGGAAACTGGTTTTCGAGACCAGCGCCTTACCATTCGGCCACCCCACCTCTCGATAATTAAAAATAACACCAAAACTTTCAAAAATCAAATTAATTCAAAAGCTCTAGTTTTAACTAGAGCTTTTGTGGACCTGGCCGGATTTGAACCGGCGACCTCCTCGATGCCGACGAGGCGCTCTACCAACTGAGCTACAGGCCCCTTTTACTTAATATTTTATACCATTTTTTCATCCAATAAATATGTTTTTTATGCAATTTTCTGTCCCAATATATATCTTGAAAAATCAATCCTCCTAAAAATCCGTAAAAAATAATAGGTATTCTGGAATAAATACCTGAAAGAAAAAAAGAAAGCAATATCAAGAGAGAAATAAACCAATGATGGAAATGAATCTCCCAATTTCTAATATAGAGAATAATTGGTTTTAATTTAGATTTTCCTTCGTATATTCTTTTAATAAAAAATTTTCCTAAAGAATAACCTATTCCAAAACCTAAAGTAAACAAAAGAGAAATCAAAGAAGAAAGTCCTAAAAAACAAATTGGAGCAATTTTTTTTATTTTTTTCATAATTTGTGCCCCTGGGAGGAATTGAACCTCCATCTGCAGCTTAGGAGGCCGCTGTTCTATCCATTGAACTACAGGGGCTCTAATTCCTTTTTATTTTATCAAATTCTTTTCTTGCTGACAAAAATTTTAATTGTTAAAATATCAAAACATGAAAAGTAACTCCAAAATTGTGAAAATTATCAAAAAAGTCCTCCCAGCAGTTGTTACTATTACTGTCTCTAAAAAATTAAATCCTCTTTCTCCTCAAGTAAATCAAGATTTTTATTTCCCTACTTTTGAAAAGGAAGGGAAATATAAAATAGGAGGAGGTTCAGGATTTATTGTAAGAAAAAATGGAATTATTTTAACAAATAGACATGTGTTAAGTGAAGAAGGGGCAGAATATACTGTCATTCTAGAAAAAGGAAGAAAATATAAAGGGAAAATTATCGCTAAAGATTTAATAAATGACATTGCTATTTTAAAAATAAATGAAGGAAATCTTCCTGTTCTCAAATTAGGGGATTCCTCAAAGCTCGAATTAGGAGAAACAGTGATAGCAGTAGGAAACAGTCTTGGGCTTTTTAAAAATACAGTCTCTGTTGGAGTTGTTTCTGGACTAAGTAGAGAAATAACTGCTATTTCAAAAAAAGAAAGTTTGACTCTAAGAGGACTAATTCAAACAGACGCAGCTATAAATCCTGGAAACTCAGGGGGGCCATTAGTTAATTTAAAAGGGGAAGTAATTGGAATAAATTGTGCTATGGTTTTAGGAGCAGAAAATATAGGCTTTGCTTTACCAATTAACCCAGCTAAAAAGGATTTAGAAGATTTAGAAAAATACGGAAGAATAAGAAAGCCTTTTTTAGGGATAAGATACATTTTAATTGATAAAACTCTCCAGCAAAAATTAAAACTTCCTGTAAATAGAGGTGCTTTGATTATTCCGGGATTAAAAGGGGAGGGGGTTTTACCTAACAGTCCTGGAGAAAAAGCAGGATTGAAAGAAGGAGATATTATCTTAGAAATCGAAAATAAAAAAATCTCAAAAGAGAATGATTTAATAGATCTAATTCAAACTTTTCAAATTGGAAAGGAGTTAGAAATGAAGATCTTAAGAAAAGGAAAAGAGAAACTCCTTAAGATTGTCTTAACAGAGAAAAAATAAAGAGGGTGGCTAGAGGGATTCGAACCCTCACTGGGAGTTCCACAGACTCCCGTGCTAACCATTACACTATAGCCACCATGCCCTCGCCAGGACTCGAACCTGGATTTCAGGCTTAGAAGGCCCGTGTTCTATCCAGTTGAACTACGAGGGCTTCTTTTATATTTTAGAGAAAAATTCTTTTTCGTCAATAATTAAAAATATCCCTTATTCCTTTTTCTCCTTCTTCAAATTCTATTTCTCTTTCTTTTATTTCATTTAAAACTTCGAGAAATTCTTTCTCATTAAAGTATAATTTTTTTCCTGAAATTTTTTTTCTTTCTACAAGAAGATAAGAATTGTAAAACAAGAAAAGAGAGACGGAAAGAAAAAGAGAAAGAAGAATTAAAAAGATCAAAAAATACCTCTTTTCTAAAAATCTTAAAATTTTTTTAGGATTAATTTTTTTCATTTTATTGGAATTTCTACTAAAAGATTAGCTTTCACTTCTCCTATTTTTGCTCCCTCTTCTTTTTTTACGCTTTCCTCTTCCAATCTAGTAAGAGTAGCATTCTTCAACTCTACCAAATAAGGGCCTTTTTCTAATTTTGTAAGAAAATTAAATAAATTAGGGAAAGGAGAGACAACAGAAAGATTAAAAATAAAATAGGATTTTTCTTTCTCCTCTTTTAAAGAGGAACTTTTAATTTCTAATTTCACTTTACTTTGCAAAGCAATATTTTCTAAAAATTTTACAAAAGAAAGCAAATCTTCAGAAGAAACGAAAGAATTTTCTATTTTTAAAAGATCAGGTAAGATTTTATCATAAGTGGATTTGAAATCTACAAGGAATTTCTCTTTTTCTTCTAAAGAAAACCTTTTTTCCTTTAAAGAAAGAATTTCATCTTTTCCTTGCTCAATTTCTTTTAAAGAAAAGAAAATAAGAAAGATTAAAATTCCATAAAAAATGATAAATATAAAGTTTTTTTTCTCTATTTTTTTAATCATTTGGCCAAATTTGAAAAGAAAGTCTAAATTCTATATTTTCTGGAACTATCCAATTAGAAGGAGGGAAATTTAAATCTTGGAAATTTTTCTCAAGATTCTTTTTAAATTCAAAGAGAGAAATTCTATCTTCTGAAACTCCAGAGAGAGAAACTAAGTAATAATACTTTTTCTTTTTACTCTCAAAAGTTCTATTAAAAGAAACGTTTTTTAAATAAATTTTCTCAGGAAGAAGAGTTGAAATTTCCCCAAGAATATCACAAAAATAAACTTTTTTCTCTAAGGACTTTTTTAGTTTTAAAATATTTTTATTCCCTTCTTGAATCTCCTTTTCTATCTCTTTAAGATTTGAAAGGTTTTTTTCTGTGTTTTCAACAATAATCCTTAACGAATTAACTTCACCTGAAATAGTAATTTTAACACTTATTAAAGAAAGCAAAAAAGAAAGTAAAGAAAGTAAAATCAAAAAATTCACGATTAAAGCTAACCTTTTTCTCTTTTCTTTTAAAAGTCTTTCTTTTTCTGATTTTGGTAAAAGATTGATCATATAACTTCTCTTAAAGCTCTTTTTGCCAAACCGATAGCGGTAGTAAAAGAAAGAGATTCTTCTAAAGAAAAAGGAGGAGATATCTTTTCAGAAAAAATGTTTACCCACGGATTTCCTCGATAGACTTTCAAGTTTAATTTCTCTGAAAGATATTTCGGCAATCCTTTTAAATTAGCTCCTCCTCCAACTAAAATAACTTCTTCAATCTCTCTTTTTTTCACGGATAATTCAGATTCTCTATGAGAAGAATAAAATTCAATACACTTTTTAATTTCTTTTGTTAAATTTTCTAAAGGAGGCTGAAGAATTTCCAAAATTTTTTGGTTTTTTACTATTTCTTTCTCTAAAATATTATTACCTGTTTTTTCCTTTAAGTGAACTTTCTTAATGGGAGAAATTCCATATTTTTTCTTCAATCTTTCTGCTTCTTTAAAAGAGATATTTAATTTCTGAGAGATAATTTTTGTCAAAAGAGCAGAAGAGAGAGAAGAAGTAGTAGAAGTAAATTTTATACTTTTGCCAGAAAAAATAACAAAGCTAGTTCTTGTTTCTCCAAAATCTATTATTAAGAGAGGCTTTTCGCTTCTCTCTTTTTTAACTACTGCTCTTACTATTGCAAAAGACTCTACTTCTAAAGCTAAAGGAACTAAACCTGCCTTTTTGATCACCCTCGTGTAAGAATCCACAATCTTTTTTGGAACAGCTACTATTAACACATCTAAATGATCCAACTTATCATCTAAAGGAGAGATAACTTCTGAATCTACATAAACTTCTTCTAAAGAAAGAGGGATATAATTTTCTGCTTCAAAAAAAGCTGCTTTTTTAGCTTCTTGAGGTTTCATCTTAGGAAGAGAAATTATTCTTAAGAAAGATTTTTCCTCTGGTAAAGAAACGACTACATACTTTGTTTTTAATCTTTCTCCTTTCACTCCTAATAAAGCTTCTTTAATAGCCTGAGAAAGAATTTTTTCTTTTTTTATCTCTCCCTTTTCTATTATTCCTTTCTCTAATTTCTTATGTAAATAAGACTTCACATATATTTTTTCTTTTTTTGTAAAAAGGCTCTTTTTTTCTTTAAACTCTAAAATTTTCAGAGAAAGATCTGAAATATCTAATCCAAAACCTTTCAATTTTGGAGAAAGAAACTCAATCATAATTAAGGAAGTTCTTGCCAATTTTTGAATTGATATGTTTCTGATAAGAAAGGCAAATAAGGAGGGGGATCATAACTTTGTTTAGGATCATAAATATTCTCCCTTTTTTTATAACCTGAAGCTATTCCTCCCCAACCATAAACCCATTGTGTTCCTACTCTTTTATTACTTACTATAGACCCAAAGATCTCTAAATTCTCTTTAATACAATCTGCAGGATATAGCCAACAAGGATAATGATTCCTACCAAAATGACCAGTTTGAGCTAAAAAGATACCATTTAATTCCATATTATCTGGAGAATTAAGGGAAATCAAAATATTGTGCTGGCCAACTAAAAACAATCCATCTGACCCATCTTTTGTAGAATAAGTAATATTTCCTGGCAACCAAACATTAGTTTCAAAAGGAGTAGTTAAGTTAGCAGAAACTATAGTTACTTTCCCTTGAACGCTCCCTTCGATCCATAAATCATCTTCTACAAATACTAAAGCACATTCTTCAGAAAGAGGAAATTCTCCTAAATAGGTCTCGTTTTCTATAATAGAGTCCTCCCAATGCCAACCTTCTTCTAAAGAATATGAATAAACGCTTTCTAAAGAATTAATTTCATATACTTTTATAAAAGTCCCATTCAAAATAATATGGTACCCTTTTCCTCCAGATGGTGGAAGATAAATTCCTTTTCCTTGATTAGCAGTTAAATCTCTTATTTCAGCTAAATCAACAGTTATCCCTTCAAAATCAAAGGGAGGAACAGGATATCTAAAAAGTTCTTCTCTCCCATTAGCGGTAGTGAAAACACCTGGACATTTACAATCTGTCCCTTCTAAATAACAACCAGCGGAAGTAGGGCAAGGAGAACATCCAAAAGAAGATGTGCAAATCCACTCTTCTTTAGCTGAAGTAACTAAAGAATTATTTTCTCCATCCATTCTAATTCCTCCGTTTGAATGATAAGGACCTTTAATTTCTCTATCTGCTCCTGCCCAAACATTAGAATTTAAAATGTAAGCATAATCAGCGACAGTGGAGTGAATATAATTAATACTTATTTTCCGCTTAATTTCTGGAAATTCTTCTGTCCATCCAGTAGAAGTAATCTTTACTGCCATTACTTTATTACATTGAACTTTTCCTTCTATCTCTAAAGAAAAAGTCCCTTTTACTTTTTGTTGAGGATCTTGATAAGAATGTTCATAAGGACCACAGGTAGAACAAGGAGGACTTTGACAGCACCAATCATTTCCATCTTGCAAATCATCAGGAAAATGTTGAAGATGCCACCTATAATAATTAATTCCTGCTTCTGCAATATGCAAAGCTTCATTCCAGGCAACTTTTCTTAAAGATTGCCGATGTAAAAGAAAAAGAAATCCTAAAATCCCAGCTAAAAATATCAAAAATATACTCCCAAAAACCAATACTTGAATGGTAATTTGGTTTTTTCTCATAGATTCGTCTTTAAATTTCTTAACTGAACATCAGAAATCAATATAAAATCATCTGGAGGTCTATTAGGATTAACATTAACAATTAATTTCAATCTTAAATAAGTTACTCTTTCTAGATCTATGGGTGGAGATAAAAGATTATTTTCTGAGTCATAATAGTAAAAAATAGGCTCTCCTCTAAATTCATTCATTATATTTTCTGAGATGGTAAAAAATTGTTCCGTCTCTTTTTGATATTTAGGAGGGAAACCTGTAGGATCTATCACTCCTTTTTTAAAAGAAGCTTTTTCTTCGATTAAACCTTTCTCTTCCCACAAAAATTCTACTCTCATTTTAAAAGAGTGGTTTTCTTCCATCCAATCACAAAAAGGATCTACTTTAGAGGAAGATAGAGCTGAAATTTCTAGAGAGTTATCTTGAGCAATATCTTTTACATTGAAAACAGTAAGATCTTGATAACTTCCGGCACATTGACCACATTCGCTACCGGTACAAAGAGTTCCTAAATAAACACCATCTCCAAAAATATCTATTGTTTCATTAGGACTATTCAAATCTCCTTCAACACTTACTCTTATTTCAGCATCTTCTAACTCATTTTCTAAAAAATCTGAAAAGGTAACCGAGCAACTTCCTCCTTTTGTAAAACTGACGCATTCTTTTATTAATTTCCCTTCTTTTCCTCCTGCAGGAACAAGAAAATATCTTACTCTCTCTATCTCTTTATCTTTATCAATATCAGAATAAAAAACTAACTCAAAATCCTCTGCTTTTTCAATGGCAAAAGATCCATCTTCCCCTGTAACTGCTTCTCTAATTTCTTTAACCATCCACTCTATTCCTTTTCTAGCTTCTGAAATAGCAACAGATTGTTGAAAAGTATAACTTTTTGTTTTATATAAGAAAACTACTGCACTCCCTACTGCGCTTATTAAAATGGAGAAAATAAATATTATTACAATTGCTTCTATTAAAGTGAAACTCTTTTTCATTGAGGAGATAATGTTAAAAATATTTGAGCATCTGAATTGTTTTCAGGTGTGACATCGCCTGAAATATAAATTCCATCTGGATCTTGATAATCTTGGTATCCTTCTGCTGAAACAGATAAGTTATAATTTCCCTCTTCTAAAGGAATAAAGAAAGCTTCCCCTTTAGTATCTGTGAGTTTGGTTTCTTGATATCCTTCTTTGGACAAATTTACTTGTGCCCCAAAAATAGGCTGAGAAGTATCTATGTCTAAAACTCTTACCAAAAGAGTATTTTCAGCTTCAAGATAAAGAGTAACATTTTCTGTCGTATTAGGTAAAAGAGGGATTGGCTGAGGAGAGGGAACTATTTCCACAAGATCCAGATTTTCTCCTTCCTTGGTAAAGTTAGAAAAAGTATAAAGATCGGGCTCAATATCGGAAATAGAAAGACTACCATCAGATTGAGTAATAAGATTTTTTGAATACTTAAAAATCTTATCTCCTTTATCATCTAATCCAACGATTTTCTGACCATTTAAATGAAAGCTTACTTTTCCAATTGGGAAAGATTCTTTAGTAAAGTAAGACAAGCTCCAATTAAAAACGGAAGGGGTATTCGCTAAATTTAGAGTAGATAGGTTTCCCTCTATTTTTAATTGATTATAAATCTGGGGGTCTAGATTACTCAAATCTACAGGAGAAGAGCTAAACCCTTCTAAATTTCCAGGTAGATCTTCTTCAGGAATTAATTCCCACTCTTCCCCAGTAAAATAAAGGAGTTGACAAGTAAAATCTGTATCTGGTAAAAGAGCAAAATCAAAAGAAAGCTCTCCCCATCCTTTCAAAGAAGAAGGAGAAATAGGAACAGAGAGGAAATATCCTGAAGAATAATAATCTCCATTACTTTTAGCTAGCTTTACTTCTCCATTCTCAATTGATACATTTGAACTTTCTGATATCTTTGAAAGATCTTCAAATTCGTCTAAAAAAACTTCTTTTCCTCTCGAAGATCTTGTCTGGACTAAAAAGGTACTTAATTGATCAATTAAAAAGCTCTTTTGGATAATTTCTCCTTCTAAAATGGTGGCATTTGGTTTCTCAGGAACATAAACAACTTTACCTTCATACACATCTCCTTCTCGAAAAGTTTCATCTTTGGAATAACCTAATTTTGTAACGGTAATTTTATAATTTTCACTTTTGCCAGGCTGAGAAGGAGGTAAGACAATATAACACTTTTCGCTTAAAGATGTAATGCAGTTCTTTTCTAATTCAGAAAAAACATCTTCCACCTCTACATTTGCTCCTTCTATTAGTTCTCCTTGAGAATCAAAAACCTGCACTTGTAATATCCCTCCTGAAATTTCGCATTCTTGAATTTCATCCTTTGGAGCAATGTCTGTTGAAAGAGAAACTTGCCCTGGATATTTACCTTGCCAAGAAACAGTCACTGTCGCTCTTTTATAATCATTAGGACAAGAATCTTCGGGCTGAGCAATTCCATCTCTCTCATCTGCAATAAAATCTACTATTGTTGAGATAGTAAAATTAATTCCGTTAAGAGTAGTATTTTCCGAAGGAGGAATTTCTCCGGCAGGATACCCTCCTTCGATACCTATTTTGTTATAAGGGAGATTCCTTATCTGTTCTATTTTTTGATTAGCTAAAGAAGTAGCTATCACCCTTGCTTTTGACTGAAAGAGAATTTTAAGTGTCAATTTATAAGCCCCGAAAATTCCAAAGAAAAAAAGGCAAAAAATGAAAATTCCTACTAAGACATCTACAAGAGTAATTCCTTTTTTGAAAAATAGTTTTTTCATAATTATAAGGCTTCCATCATTGAATAAAGAGGCTGAATCATCGAAACAGCGAAAAAGCCAATAGTAGCTCCTATCATTAACATTAAGACAGGTTCTATAATTGAAGCTAAATTTTTGGTCATATTTGTTACCTCTTCCTCAAAAAAATCTGCCAATTTTTCTAAAATCTTAGAAGTCTCTCCTGTTTCTTCTCCTACTCTTAACATTTGAACGAACACTTGAGGGTAAATTTCATTCTCATTAAATTTCTCGAAAGAATCCGAAATCTTCTCTCCTTTTTCTACTTGTTTAGCCACTTTCAAGAGAACCTCTTTGAAATAAAAATTAGTTACTATTTCAGAAGTAATTCTTAAAGAAGAAACTAAAGAAACACCAGAAGCAACTAAAACACTTAAAGTTCTTGCAGTATAAGCTGTATTAAGTTCTTTTATAATCTTTGAAAAAACAGGAAGTTTTAAAGAGATTTTATCTAAAAATCCTTTTTTTCTTTTTTTAGGTCTTTTAATCATAAAAAGAACAAACAAGATAAAAAGAGGTAAAATAAACCAAAACCGAGCAAGAAAACTTCCTGCATTAATAACTAATCTAGTAGTAAAAGGTAATTCTATATTCAATTCTTCGAAAGTTTCAGCTAGCTTCGGTACTACCACAATTAACATTAACATTCCTATTCCTAACATAGCAGAAATAACTATCGCAGGATAAATAAGAGCTCCTTTCACTTTTGATCTTAAATTATAATTTCTCTCCATTTGAGTAGATAAATTTTCCAAAGAAGACTCCAAATTACCTGTCTCTTCTCCTACCTTTATCATACTTATGAAAATGTTCGGGAAAATATTAGGAAAATAAGAAAGGGCTTTAGAGAAACTTTCGCCTCTTATTATCTTGTCTCTTATCTCAAGAATGATTTTTTTAAATTTTTTATTTTTTGTTTGAAGAGAAAGAATCTTTAAAGCTTTCGGGAGAGAAACTCCACTTTCTATCATCACCTTTAAATTTCTAGTAAAGAAAAGTTTCTCTTTTAAAGAAATCTTTCCAAAAAGAGAGAAAAAAGAAGGAAATTTTTCTTCTTTCTCTTTCTCTTTTTTCCAAGAAACCAAAATAAGACCTTTTTCTCTCAAGATTCTAAATAAATCTTTTTCATCTTTTGCTTCAATTAATCCTTTTTTCTCCTCTCCTTTTAAATTTTTAGCGAAGAAAGAATAAAGAGGCATTTTATTCTGTTATTACTCTCAAAACTTCTTCAATGGTAGTAATACCTTGAGCAGCTTTAATTAATCCATCTTCTACCATAGTTATCATTCCTTCTTGTTTTGCTTGCTTTTCAATAACATCTGACGAACTCCTTTTTACAATCATTTCTTTGATAGTCTCTGTAACAAGTAAGACCTCGAAAATTCCTATTCTTCCTTTATATCCTTCGGGGCATTCTTTAGATTTCTTCTTTTTATAAAAAGGAACTTTTTCAAGTCCCTGTTTTCTTTTTAAGATCTTCTCTTCCTTTAAAAGGTTTTCTACCCTTTCTATCTCAACATACTCAGATAAATTTTTGATTTCTTCTTTTTTGAGATAATATTTTTCTTTCTCACGGCAAAGTCTTCTTACTAATCTCTGAGCTATTACTAAATTTAAAGTAGAAGATAAAAGAAAAGGTTCCACTCCCATATCAATTAATCTAGGGATAGCTCCAGCAGCTGAATTTGTATGAAGAGTAGAAAGAACTAAGTGTCCAGTTAAAGCAGCATTAACTGCTAAAGAAGCTGTCTCTTTATCTCTTATTTCTCCTACCATAATAATATCTGGATCTTGTCTCAAAAGAGCTCTTAAACCTGAAGCGAAAGTTAATCCTATTTTAGGATTAACTTGAGTTTGATTAATTCTTGGCATTCTATATTCAATCGGATCTTCAATAGTAGAAATGTTAACTTCTGGAGTATTTAAGATTTCCATCATTGAATATAAAGTAGTAGTTTTCCCACAACCTGTGGGACCTGTCACTAAAATCATTCCTACAGGTTTTCTCAAATTTCTTTCTACTCTCTCTAAAGCTTCTCCTCTTAATCCTAATCCTTCTAAAGTGAAAGCTTTTGCAGTTTCAGGTAAAAGCCTTAAGACAACCTTCTCTCCATTCAAAACTGGTAAAATAGAAACTCTGATAGAATATTTGTATTCAGGAGTTTCTACCTTAAATCTTCCGTCTTGGGGAAGTCTATGCTCATCTAATTTTAGATTAGATAAAACTTTAATTCTAGCTACAATTCCTGAATGAACATTTTTTGGTAAAACCATTGCATCATGTAATATTCCATCAATTCGATACCTTACTATCACTTCTTTCTCCATAGGCTCAATATGAACATCTGAAGCTCTCTGTAAAATAGCATGCTTCAAAAGAGTATCTACTATTCTTATAATAGGGAGTTCTTCTGCTACCTTTTCTAATTCTTTTTGCTCTTCTTTTCCTTTTTTTTCTTCTCCTATTACTTTCAATCCCTCTGCTTCTTTTTTTATAATCTCTCCAAATTCTACTTCTAGAGTTTTTTGATATTGTCTCAAAACATTTTTGATACTTTCTTGAGTGGTAAGTCGAGGTAATATTTTTAAATTAGCTTTCTTTTTAATAAATTCTATTGTCTGTAAATCCTCTGGATCTAACATCGCCACTTCTAAATTTTTCCCTTTTTTTCTAAAAGCAACAATATTGTGAGCCCTAGCAACAGGCTCTGGGATTATTTTAAGGACTTCTGGATCAACAATTGTTTTCTCTAAATTCACAAAAGGAATTCCTAAAATATAAGCCTTTAATCTAGTCAATTCATCTGGCTTTAAATATCCTTTAGAAATTAAAAGGTCCTCAACCTTCTTTCCGCTCTTTTTTGCCTCTTTTAATAATAAATCAAACTCTCTCTCTTTTATAATCTGAGCGTCTGCTAAAAAAGCCTTTAATTGATTAGGTTCTATTCTCATTTTCTATTTTTAATTATTCTTCGAGAGTCTTTTTTACTTTCTCTACAACTTCCTCTAAAGAATAGCTCGCTTTTACCAAATAGGTTGTTGCTCCAAGCTCTAAAGCTTTCTGGACTTCCTCTAAAGTCTCAAGGTTAGTTAGAATAATTACTGGAATATCTTTAGTAGTTTTTTCCTCTTTAATCTTTTTGAGAACTTCTAATCCATCAAGTTTAGGTAGTATAAGATCTAATAGAATAAGATCAGGCTTCACCTTCTTTGATAACTTTAACCCTATTTCTCCATCTAAAGCAGAGAAAACCTCAAAGCCTTCTCTTCTAAGATATTCTCCTAAAGTTTTTTGAAGAGCTTGTTCATCTTCTATAAATAAAATTTTTTTTCTCATTGATTTTATTTATTAATAGGAAGAGTAAACCAAAAGGTTGAACCTTTATTTTCCTTAGATATAAAACCTATTTTCCCTCCTGATTGCTCTATTATTCCTTTGGTAATAAAAAGACCTAACCCTGTCCCTTCAGTTTGAGATTTAAGAGCATTTTCAGACCTAAAGAACTTTTCAAATATATATTTTTGATCCTCTTTAGGAATCCCTACTCCCTGGTCTTTTATTTCAAAATAAACCTCACCATCTTTCTTTCTCAATTTTATTCTCACCTCTCCCTTCTGTTTGGAATATCTGATTGCATTATCTAAAAGATTTTCTATAGCTAATTTTATCTTCTTCGGATCGCAAAGAATTTCTGGAATTTTTTTCTCTTTTTCAAAAAAAATCTTCACATTGGAAGCTTCACTTAAAGGAGCGAATTCTGAAATTACCTCAGAAATTATTTTTTCCAAAGAAACTTTCTCTTTCTGAAATCCAATTTTTCCTTTTTCTATTTTTGCTGCCATTAAAAGATCGTCTATTAGTTCTGTCATTCTCTTTGAATTCTCTTTAATAATATCTATATATTGAGCATATTTTTCTTCAATATGATCTAATTTTCCAGAAAAGATAAAATCTATAGCCCAATTCAAATTGCTCAAAGGAGCTCTTAATTGATGAGAAACAATTTGAATAAATTCAGTCTTCAACCTTAAAGCTTCAAAAATTTTCTCAAATCCTTTCGTAAGAAAAAAAGATAAAATAAAAAGAATTCCAGTAATTAGAATGACTATCAAAGCAACAATTCTTTCATCTTGAATGAATTTGTTCCCAATGGCAAAAATAAAAATGCCCGAAATAATAATCAATATTCCCATTATTGAAAAAATAAAAGGAGGGCATTGATAAATTGGAATTTTATATTCTTTGCATTGAGAAAAAGAGGTATTTTTTTTCATTTTTTAATTATATCAAAGATTTGCTTTTTAAAAAATAAAATGCTAAAAAATATTTAGACGGGGCATGGTGTAATTGGTTAACATACCCGCTTTGGGAGCGGGCGATTCCCGGTTCGAGTCCGGGTGCCCCGATAAAGAAAGCGGGTGTAGCACAACGGTTAGTGCACCAGCCTTCCAAGCTGGAGATGGGGGTTCGACTCCCCTCACCCGCTCAAAAAAAGAAGCCCAGAAATCTCTGGGCTTCTTTTAATTCTTTTTTTCACCTATCTATTTTACTGCGTTCTTTAGATCTTTCCCTGGTTTAAACTTAGGTGCTTTTCTAGCAGGAATTTTTATTTCTTCTCCAGTTTGAGGATTCCTTCCTGTTCTTGCTTTTCTTTTAACTACTGTAAAAGTTCCAAATCCAGTTAAAACTACATCTTTTCCTTGAGAAAGAGCTTTTTTTATCTCTTCTAATAAGACATTTAAGCAATCTGAAGCCATTCTCTTGGAACAACCTACCTTCTTAGATAAAATTTCTATAAGATCTTGTTTTGTCATGTTTTTTGAAAATTTTTCCTCGACCTTTTATTTTAGATTTTCTTTATAAGATTATATCAAAATTCTTCTTTCTCTCAAAGATCTCCTTATTTGGCATATTCTACTACTCTTGTTTCTCTTATAACAGTTACTTTTATCTCTCCTGGATATTTGAGCTCTTCTTGGATAGCTTTAGCTACTTTTTGAGCTAATTTTTTTATTCCTAAATCATCTATTTTTTCTGGCTCAACGAAAATCCTAATTTCTCTCCCTGCTTGTAAGGCATAAGATTTTTTAACTCCCTCAAAAGAATTCGCAATTTTCTCTAAACCTTCTAATCTCTTAAGATAATTCTCTAAAGTATCTTTCCTAGCCCCAGGCCTCGAAGCAGAAATAGCATCAGCTACTTGAACAATTACTGCTTCCAAGGTCTCCGGTTTAAAATCTCCGTGATGAGACTTCATAGCAGAAATTACTTCTTTCTCTATGTTAAATTTCTCTAAAACTTTCATTCCTATCTCAACGTGAGAACCTTCCATTTGATGATCAAAAGCTTTCCCTATGTCGTGAAGTAGTCCTGCTTTCTTTGCTATTTTCTCATCTGCTCCCAATTCTTTTGCTAAAGCTCCTGCTATCAAAGCTACTTCTATTGAATGCAAAAGAACATTCTGACCATAACTTGTCCTAAAATGAAGCCTTCCTAAAACTCTAATCAGCTTTGGAGGTAAATCAACCACTCCTGTTTCAAAAACCGCTCTTTCTCCTGCCTCTTTTATTTGACCTTCTAGTTCCTCTTTTGCTCTTTCTACTTCTTCTTCTATTCTAGCAGGTTGAATTCTTCCGTCCTTTATGAGCTTCTCTAAAGCAATTTTAGCAATCTCTCTTCTTAAAGGATCAAAACTAGAAATTACCACTGTTCCTGGAGTGTCATCTATAATAAGTTCTGTTCCTGTTAGTTTTTCAAAAGTCCTTATATTTCTTCCTTCTTTACCAATGATTCTTCCTTTTAACTCATCTGAAGGAAGAGGTAAAGTAGTAGTAGTCAACTCTTGAGCTTGAGAAACAGCTATCCTTTGAATTACATCCCCTAAAATCTCTTTCGCTCTCTTTTTGTATCTCTCTTCCCCTTCTTCTTCTAACTTTCTAATTCGTTCTAAAATATCTCTCCGATACTCTCTCTCTATTTCTTTAAAAAGTTCTTCTTTCGCTTCTTCTTTTGTCAGTTTTGCAATTTTTTCCAGTTTCTTCTCCAACTTTTCTCTTTTACTTTCTATTTCGCTTTTAATCTCTTTCAATCTCTCTACCGCCTGGTTATATTTCCTTTCTTTCTCTTCTAAAAGAGTACTCTTTTTATCTAAAAGTTTTTCTCTTTTTAATAAAAGTTTTTCTCTCTCAAATAACTCTTTTTCTCTCTCTTCTCTTTCTTTCTTTGCTTTCTTTAAAATCATTAAAGATTTCTCTCTTGCTTTTTCCATCATCTCTTCTATTTCTTTTTGAGTCTTTTCTATTTTTCGACGAAGCTTCTCTTCTATGGAACCTATTTGTTTTCGAGCAATAGATTGCCTAGCAAAATATCCTAAGATAGAGCCTATAGATAAAGAAAGGCAAACAATGAATAAAGTTAAAATTTGATTCATATTATTTTTTATTTCATCAACAAAAAGAGAAAATACTCTCTGGAGAGAGATTTAAATCAATTTTTTCTCTCTGTCTCTTAAAGAGAAACTTTGGTTTTTATTATCTCATCTATAATTCCATACTCTTTAGCTTCTTTGGCAGATAAATAAAAGTCTCTATCTGTATCTTTAGCTATTTTCTTTAAAGGTTGTCCAGTGTGTTTTGCTAAAATTTTATTAAGCTTTTCTCTAATCTTTACAATTTGTTTAGCGGTAATTTCTATCTCAACTGCTTCCCCGCTTACTCTTCCTGCTACTTGATGGAGTAAAATCTCAGAATTTGGTAAAGCAAATCTCTTTCCTTTTTTTCCTGCAGCCAAAAGAACCGCTGCCATGGAAGCTGCTAATCCTATACAAATAGTAGAAACATCTGGTTTTACATACTGAATTGTATCGTAGATAGCCAAGCCAGCAGTAACTGAACCTCCAGGGCTATTTATGTAAAGCTGGATATCTTTTTGAGGATCTTTAGCTGAAAGAAACAAAAGTTGAGCAATGATGGAATTTGCTACAGTATCTGTAATAGGCCCTGCTAAAAAAACAATTCTTTCCTTCAAAAGACGAGAATAAATATCATAAGCTCTCTCTCCATATTGAGTTTTCTCAATAACTGTAGGAATTAAATTCATGCTAATGAAGGAACTAAACTTTCTAGGAAATTTAAAACTTTTTCGTTTCTAATTTCCTCTTCAGTATATAATCTTAGTTTCTCTAAGTCAACTTCTTTTTCTGCTTCTTTAGGGCTTTTAAATTTTTTAAGATATTGGTTTATTCTTTCATTTATTTCTTGTTCAAAAACTTTAATATTCTCTTTTTTTGCTATCTCTCTTAAAATTAAGCTTCTTTTTATAAACTCTTTCGATAATTTCAAAAAATACTCCTCAATTTCTTTTTCCTCTTTTTTAATCTTTTTTAAATATTCCTCAAAAGAGATTTTTAAAGAGGTAGAAATATTCTTTTTAAAATTTTCAATTTGTCTTTCCTTTTCTTTCTCAATCAAAATTTCAGGCAGTTCTATTTCAGTTTTGGCAGAAATTTTATCTAAAAGTTCTTCTAAAATTCTCTTTTTCTCTTCAATCTCTTTTTCTTTCTTTATCCCTTCTTTTATGCTTTCTTTTAAGCTAGCTAAATCCTTAAAGTTTCCCAACTCTCTAGCAAACTGATCATCAATTTCAGGAAAAGAAAGGTAAAAAACTTTTTTTAATTTTAAAATTATCTCTGTCTCTTTTCCAGCTAACTCTTTTTCTTTATAATCTTTAGGGAAAGTAATTCTTACTTTCTTTTCTTCTCCTTCTTTCATTCCTAAAATCTCATTCTCAAGATTAGAGATCAGTTTTCCTTTTCCTAAGATAAATTTATCTTCATAGGTTTTACCTTTTTTAAAAACCTCGCTTTTATACTCTATCTCTACAAAATCTCCTCTTTCTGCTTTTCCTTTTTTTGGAACAAATTTAACTCTAGAGCTTTGAAGCCATTTTAGGGTCTTTTCAACTTCCTCTTTCTTTACTTCTATTTTTTTTCTCTTTATCTTTTTTGCAATCTGTCGATAATCAGGAAGATGAGGAGGAAGAATTGCCCAAACTTCTAACTCAAAAACAAAACAATCCCCTAATGAAAGCTTAAGAATTCTGACTAAAGGTTCCCCTATAATTTCTAAATTTTTCTCTGAAATTACCTTTTGATATCCTTTATTAATTAACTTTATAGCTGTCTCTCTTAGAATCTTTTCTCTTCCTATTTTCCTCTCTAAAATTTCTAAAGGAGCTTTTCCTTTTCGAAAGCCTTCTATCTCTAAATTTTTTCCTAAAAAAAGTGTAGTTTTCCAAAAAGAATCTTTAAATTCTTCTTTAGAATATTCTATTTTTATTTTAAATTTGGCCTCTCCAATTTTACTGAGAAAACTTTTCATATTTCATTTTGAATCTTCTTGCGCTTTCTTTAATTAATTTTTCTGCTTCTTTTTTTCCTTTCCATCCTTTAATTTTTACAAACTTTCCTTTTTCTAACTTTTTGTAATCTGAGAAAAAACTCTCAATTTCTTTTTTAATATGGCTGTTTAAATCTTTTACATCTTTTATTTCTAAAAATCGAGGGTCCACCTTTTCTTGAGGCAAAGCTATTATTTTGTCATCTTTTCCTTTCTCATCTTCCATTACTAATATGCCAATTGGTCTTCCTTTTACAATACATCCTGGAAAAAGAGAAAAGGTACTTAACAAAACCACATCTAAAGGATCGCCATCTTCAGAAAGAGTCTGAGGAATAAACCCGTAATTAAAAGGAAAAAATAAGCTAGAATACAAAACTCTATCTAATATAAAATAACCTTTTTCTTCTTGATATTCGTATTTATTTTTTTCACCTTTTGGAATTTCTACAACAATATTTATTTCTTTTGGAATTTTTTCACCAGAAGGAATATTTTTGTATAAATTGACCATCATTTTATTTTTTATTTTTTTTCTTCTTTTTTATTTTCTTCTTTTTTCTCTTCCTCTATTTTGTCTATCTCTTCTTCAGCCTTCACATCTATTTTCCAACCTGTTAAAAGGGCAGCTAGTCTCACATTTTGTCCATCTTTCCCAATAGCTAAAGAAAGTTGATCTTTTGGCACTATGCAAAGAGCTTTATTTTTAGGTAAAAGTTCTACTTTTAACACTTTTGCAGGCGAAAGGGCATTAGCAATATACTTTTTAGGATCTTCTGACCACTCGATTACATCTATTTTTTCTCCACCTAATTCATTAATTATCCCCATCACTCTCATCCCTCTTTGGCCGACTGTAGCTCCTATTGGGTCTAATTCTTTTACTTTCGAAAAAACAGCTATTTTTGTTCTTGAGCCTGCCTCTCTTGCTATACTTTTTATTTCCACTTCTCCAGAAGCAATTTCTGGCACTTCTAACTCAAATAATTTGGTCACTAATTTAGGATAAGCTCTAGATAAAAACACCACCGGACCTTTTGGGGTTTCTTCTACTTTTAAAACGTAAACTTTTAATCTCTGCTCTGGTCTATAAAATTCACCAGGAATTTGTTCTCCTTTTGGTAAAACCCCTAATGTCTTTCCTATATCTAAAAAAACTTTCTCACCTTCTATTCTTTGAACTACTCCTGAAATAACTTCTCCTTCTTTCTGTTTATACTCTTGATAAATAGATTCTCTTTCGGCTTCTTTTACTTTCTGTAAAATAACTTGCTTTGCTGTTTGAGCAGCAATTCTTCCAAATTTCTCACGAGAAGGAAGGGGAATTTTTATTTCTTCTCCTACTTTTATTTTTGGATTAATTTTCTTTGCCTCTTCTAAAAGAATATGTCTTTGAGGGTTAAATTTTATCTTTCCTTCTAATTCTTCTTTCTTTAATTTCCCTTTTTGAAGATCTTTTATTTCTTTATCACTTAAGAGCTGATCTTTATCAACCGCAATTTTCACTCTCCAAAATTTAGCTTTGCCAGTTTTGGGATCTAATTTAGCTACAATTTTTTGTCCTTTTTCCCCATATTCCTTTTTATAAGCTGCAGCTATTGCTTGCTCAACAATCTCCATTACCTTTTCTCTAGAAATTCCCCTTTCTTCTGCTAATTGATAGACAGCTGAAGTAAAAGTTTTTAGATCCATACTTTATATATAAATTTTGTCCGTTTTCTAACGGACTTTTTCATTATTAGAAATTTCTCTCATTTTGTCAAATCTTTTTTCTTAAATTTTTTAATTTCCTCCTCTAACTTCCTTATTTTCTCTTTAAGTTGGGCCATTTTTAATTCTCTTCCAACAGTTAATCTATAAAACTTATCTAATTCTTCTACTCTTTTTTGAAGCTCTTTTGTTCTCTTTTTTACTTTCTCTTCTAAAGTAAGATTTAATCTCTTAATCTCAGAAAGAGCTTTTTCTAGTTTCTCTTTCTGTTTTATTTCTTTTAGCACAGCTTTAATAAGAAGTGCTCCTAAGATTAAAAAAAGAAGAAAAAGGGAAAGAGACCAAATAAACTGGAAAGGGCTTTCTCTAAAAAGAAAAATTTGTAAAACCAAAAGGATAGAAGTTAAACCTACTAACATCTCTACTAAGATTACCTTAATTCCAAAAAGCTTTCTCTTTACAATAGAAAGAGCAACAAAGAAAAGAAAAAATATAGCTGAATAATCACCAAACTGATAATATTTGAAAGTTCCTTTATAAAGAGGAAAAAAGACATTAAAAATTAAATTAAAACCAGCAAATAAAAAACTTCCAATCAAAAAATATTTAATTTTTAATTTTTCTAAAGAAGAAAGAGAGAAATAATCTCTAGTAAGATTAAATAAAATAAGGAAAGTTAAGAAAACAACAGATACAAGAAATGGATGAAAAAGAGAACCTCCTTTTATTTCGCTTCCCCATTCAGTTTTTTCTACTTCCTTTACTAAAAGACCAGTGAAAATTGAAATAAAAATAAAAACAGAAGATATAAAAATAACTAGCAAATCCAGAAAAAGATGACTTTTCTTTCTTTTTGGAAAAGAAAGAGAAAAGAAATAAAGAAATAGAAAAAAAGAGAAAACAGCAGAAATATTTACCCTACACCAAAAACAAGCAACAAAAGGTCTTTCTGAGAAATTGCACAAAAAACCAAAAATTATCCATCCTATAATTGAGAGGGTAATTAAAAAGAAGAATTGATTGATTCGAGACTTTTTTCCAGAAAGTAAAACCCACATTCCCAGCCAAAAAGCGAAAGCTGATGTAAAAGCGACAAATATTTTATGAAGAGAGAGAGATATATCTAACATAAGATGTTTTCAAAATGATATAATTTTGCTCTTTTTTCATCTTTAAGAATCTCTATTGAGATAACATCTATTTGCCAAAAACAATCCAGCAACCTTCTCTCTGTTAAAAAGAATTCAGCTGTCTTTTTTATTTTTTTTATTTTAATAAAGTTTACTTTTTCTTCTCCTTTTATCAAAGAAGAAGTAGTTTTCACTTCTACAAAAATAATTGTCTCTCCTTTTTGAGCAACTATATCTATTTCACCAAAAAAAGGCTTTATCTTCTTTGGAATGTAATTTTTCTCTAAAATTTTGTAGCCTTTCTTCTTTAAATATTCTTCAGCTATTTTCTCTCCTATTTCCCCTAATTTTTTCTTCTCCATATGGACTCGGAGGGAATCGAACCCTCATCTCCACAATGCGAATGTGGTGTTTTACCATTAAACTACGAGCCCTTCTTCTCTCTTAAAACTTTTATCAATTTAGAAAATCTAGCAAAAATAAAAATAGCTACCACTTCTAAAGTAGTCTGGGAAGCCTGCTGAAGAGAATCTAAAGAAAAACCTTTTTCTGTAAAACAAAAGTATTCTTTAGTAAGAAAATTTATCAAATAAAGAGAGACGGTCAACCCTATCCATGCATAAACAAACCACTCCCCTTGTCTTTCCACTTCTTTCTCTCCCAGCCATCTCAACATTTCTTTGTGAGCAGAATATATCAGTAAAACTCCTATGTAAAAAGTTCCAAATCGAGAAGGAGGGAAGTATCCTCTTCCAAAAAATTCCAACAGAATAAAAACCATAGCTAAAATAGTAGTCACGGCACATATCGAAAATAAATGTCTATTTATAGAGGTTTCTATTTTTTTAATTTCTGAAAAATTTTTGGGCATTTTCTCTTCGGGGTACCCAGAATCGAACTGGGACACCACCCTCCCGAAGGGTGGATGCTACCTTTACATCATACCCCGATAGAATTTAACTAATCCAGTATTTCTTTTTAGTCATCTCATCCCTCTTTATAATTATCTCTTCTCTTTTTTTTCTTGATTTCTCTGCTAATTTATTTAATTCCTCATTGGAAATTTTTCCTAGCTCTTTAACTCTTTTCTCTAAATAACTTCTTTTATTCTTTCTAGGGTCTTCCAAGACTTCTCCAAGTAAAATATCTAATATTTTTCCTACTTTAGGTCCAGGACCAATCTTTAAAATTTCCATAACTTTGTTTCCATTTATCTTCAACATCTTCACATCCAAGGGGTCCTGAGATACCTTCTCTACCATATAAAGAAAATGTCTTAACCTATAAGGTAAAGCTTTAGGACATCCTGAACCTATTCTGTCTGCCATCCTTAATTGAACTAGCTCTTTTATGTTTTCTGGCCCTACTTTTCTTAAAAGCCTTCTTACTGAGCTTTCTCCCACCTCACCTACATTATAGTAAAATAGATGATATCTTACCAGTTTAACTATCTTTTCAATATCTTTTTTAGGAAAGCGCAACCTACTCAAAATTTGAGCTGTCATTTTAGCTCCAACAATCTCATGATTGTAAAAGGTAGCATCTGGTCCCTCTCCTCTTTTTGTTCGAGGTTTCCCAATATCATGAAAGAGAGCAGCTAATCTTACATATTTGTTAAATCCTTTTTTAGCTGCGAAATCTAAAGATCTTAAAGCATGCTCATAGCAATCATAAATATGATGTTTATTTTGAGAAACTTTATATCCTTCTAAAAGTTCTGGCACAATATATTTTAAAAGTCCTAACTTTCTCAAAAGTTCAACTCCTTTAGCTGCATTTTCTGAAAGGATTATTTTTAAAAATTCATCTCTTATCCTTTCTTTTGAAATAAAATTTAACAAATGAGCATTCTCTCTTATGGCCCTTTCTGTCTCTTTTTCAATCTTAAAATTTAAAGTAGTAGCAAATCTAACTGCTCTCATTAATCTTAAAGCATCTTCTGAAAATCTCTCTTTTGGATTTCCTACCGCCCTTATGATCTTTCTTTCTAAATCTTTTCTTCCTCCAAAAGGATCTATAATTTCGCCTTTTCTGTTTGCAGCAATAGCATTAATTGTAAAATCTCTCCTAGATAAATCCTCTTTTATTGTTTTTGCCCAGGAAATCTTATCAGGATGTCTTTTATCTGAATATCTTTCGTCTATTCTAAAAGGAGTAACTTCCACTTCTTTCAAAGTAGGATCTTTAGAATTTGTCAAAATAGTGACCGTCCCAAATTTATTATCAAGATAACTCGCAGGAAAGATTTTTTTGATATCTTTTGGTTTAGCAGAAGTAGTAATATCCCAATCTAGAGGTTTTACTCCTCTCAAGATATCTCTCACGCACCCTCCCACGATAAAAGCTTGAAACCTCTTTTTCTCTAATTTTTCTAATATTTCTTTTATTTCTTTTGGAATTTTCATCTTTATGAAATAATATCTTAAGAGTTGCTTTTTTTCAATTTTTTCTTTAAAATAGAATTGCCCCTGTGGTGAAACTGGATATCACGCGAGGCTTCGGACCTCGAGTTGAGGGTTCGAGTCCTTCCAGGGGCATTTATTAAAGAAAAATGAAATTTGTAATTATACTTTTGTTATTTTTCCTTCCTTCAGTTATTTTAGCTAGTGGAATATACGAGTGGAACGGTCAAAGAATCTGTTATGAAGGGTTTGTCCCTTGCGGAAAACAACTTTGCCTAGGAGGAGAACTTCAAAATGGTAAATGTGTGAATTGTGGAGAGTATGAATTCATTCCTTGCCAATTTTGTCATTTTTTCATAATGTTAGATGATATCGTCGATTTTATTTTATTAAAAATTGTCCCTTTAGTGGGAACAATAATGTTGGTTGTAGGAGGAATTATGTTTTATTTTGCTGGGACATCTCCTCAATCTTTGTCTAGAGCAAAAAGTATTTTAACTTCTGCTATTATAGGTTTGGTAATTATTTATTGCTCTTGGTTAATAGTAAATACTATTTTGGACGTTTTAGGAGTAGCAGAATGGACAGGTCTCCACAATTGGTGGGAATTTTCTTGTAAATAAGCCTCCGTAGCTCAATTGGCAGAGCAGGGGCCTCTTAAGCCCAAGGTTGCAGGTTCGACTCCTGCCGGAGGCACAGAGATAAAGCTTTTTTTATTTAGATTGATAAAAAAAATCAAAAATTCTAAAATAAAATAAATGTTAACCCCAAAAGAAAAAAAGAAAATAATAGAAAAATACAAGCTTCATAACAAAGATACTGGCTCTCCGGAAGTCCAGATAGCTTTACTTACAGAAGAGATAAAAAGATTGATTTCTCATCTTAAAAAGCATAAGAAAGACCTGCATTCAAAAAGAGGATTATTAAAGATGGTAATGAAAAGAAGAAAATTATTGAAATATTTACAAGCAAAAGACGAAAAAAGATATCAAAGTATTATTAAAAAAATAGGAATTAAAAAATAAAATGGTCTCTAAATTAAAAGAACAAAGAGTAGCTGTTTTTATCGACACCCAAAATCTTTATCATTCTGCTAAAAATCTTTATGAAGCTAGAGTAAATTTTAAAGAAATTTTAAAGGCAGCAGTAGCAGGAAGAAAACTTATTAGAGCTTTCGCTTATGTTGTCAGAACAAAAACAGGAGAAGAAAGAGCTTTTTTTGGAGCTTTATCTAAATTAGGGATTGAGATGCGAGTAAAAGATCTCCAAGAATATTATGATGGAATGAAAAAGGCAGATTGGGACGTAGGATTAGTTATCGATGCTATTAGAATGGCTCCCAATATTGACGTAGTAGTTTTAGTTTCAGGAGATGGAGATTTTGTTCCTCTAGTGGAGTATCTCAAAAATCAGGGAAAAAGAGTAGAGGTAATAGCTTTTGGCAAAACTACTTCCACAAAATTAAAAGAGATATCCGATGAATTTTTAAATTTAGATAAAGATCCAAAAAGATTCCTCCTTAAAAAAGGAGGGTTTCTTTCAAAGATTCGATGGAAATAAAAATGAAAGGGTTTAAAAAACAAATTGAGATTGCAAATAAAATTCTCTCTATAGAAGTTAAGAATTTAGCTGAACAAGCTAACGGAGAAGCCTTAATAAGATATGGGGAAACAGAAGTCTTAGCTACTTGTGTGATGGGAGAAGAAGCAAGAACTTTGGGTTTTTTTCCTTTAACAGTAGATTATGAAGAAAGATATTATGCGGCAGGAAAAATCAGGGGTCCAAGATATATAAAAAGAGAGGGGAGACCCTCAGATGAAGCTATTTGTGTAGCCAGAATGGTAGATAGAGCAATTAGACCTCTTTTCCCAAAAGATTTAAGAAGAAAAGTTCAGATAGTAATAACTTGTCTTTCATGGGATGGAGAAAATGATCCAGATATTTTATCTCTTTTGGCAGCTTCCGTTGCTCTTTCTATCTCTGATATTCCATGGAAAGGGCCTGTTGGATGTGTTCGAATTGGAGGAAATGAAGAAAAACTTCTTTTTAATCCTACCTATCAGGAAAGAGAAAACTCTAAAATAGATGTTGTTTTTGGAGCAATAGAAGAGAAAGGAGAAATTCTTTTAAACATGATAGATGGAAAAGGAGAAGAAATAGGAGAAAATACAATTTTAAAAGCTTTTGATAAAGCTGTTCCTCTTTTGAGAAAGCTAATAAAGTTTCAAGAAGAAATAAGAAAAGAGATAGGAAAAGAAAAAGCAGAATTGAAAGTTTTTAATTTCCCTGATTTAGAAAAAGAAATAAAAGAATTTTTAGGAAATAAATTAAGAGAAGCTCTTTTTGGCGAAAAAGAAGAAAGAATGGAAAAATTAAAAAAAATAAGAGAAGATCTAATTGATCTAATCGAAGGGAAATATCCTCAAGATGAAGAAAGAAAAATATTTGCCTTTGATTTTCTAGAAAATGAAATCAGAAAAACTTTAACCAAAATGGTATTGAAAGAAAAAATAAGACCCGATGGAAGAAAACCAGAAGAAATAAGAAAACTCCATATGGAAGCGGGTCTTTTACCTCGAACTCATGGATCTGGTCTTTTTTGTCGAGGAAAAACTAAAACTCTCTCAATTTTAACTCTAGGAGCCCCAGGAGACGTTCAATTATTAGAAGGAATGGAGATTGTAGGAAAAAAAAGATTTATGCATCATTATAACTTTCCTCCTTACTCTGTAGGAGAAGTCTCTCCAATCAGAGGACCAGGTAGAAGAGAAATAGGCCATGGAATGTTAGTTGAAAAAGCCCTCTTGCCTTTAGTCCCTGATTTTGAAGAATTTCCTTATACTTTAAGAGTAGTCTCTGAAGTCTTATCCTCTAACGGTTCTACTTCTATGGCTTCTGTCTGCTCTTCTTCTTTAGCTTTAATGGATGGAGGAGTTCCTATTAAGAGACCTGCAGCTGGCATAGCTTTAGGAATAATTAAAGAAGGAGACAAATTTGAAATTTTAACAGACATTCAAGGACCTGAAGATCACTATGGAGGAATGGATTTTAAGGTAGCTGGAACAAAAAAAGGAATTACCGCCTTACAAATGGATGTGAAAATTCCAGGGCTAAATAGAGAAATTTTGGAAAAGACCCTCAAAAGAGGAAAAGAAGCAAGAATAAGAATCTTAGAGGAAATGGCGAAAGTTTTACCAAAAAGTAGAGAAAAACTTTCGCCAACTGCTCCTCGAATTTATAAAATTCAAATAAAACCTGAGAAAATAAGAGAGGTTATAGGACCTGGAGGGAGAGTCATTCATGAAATTATTGAAAAATGTGAAGTTTCAATTGATATTCAACAAGACGGGAAAATTTATATTACAGCTGAGAAAGATGAAGCAGCTAAAAAAGCCATCTCTTGGATTAAAAATATTACTCGGGAAGTAAAGGTAGGGGAAATTTTTCAAGGGAAAGTTAAAAGAATTTTAAATTTTGGAGCAATAGTTGAAATTTTCCCAGGCCAGGAAGGTTTAATCCATATTTCAAATTTAAATATAAAAGGTCGAAGACCAAGAAGGGTTTCAGATGTGTTAAGGGTGGGAGACATTGTATCCGTTAAAGTAATAAGTATAGATGAGTTAGGAAGAATTAATCTTTTATTACTGAAAAACAAAAAAAGATTATGGAAGAAATAGAAAAAAAAGAATATTTTAAAAGGGAGGAGATAAGAACAATGGAAAAAGATATAGCTTCTTTAAGAGAAGCTGAATTTGAGAAAAAAAGAGAAAAGTTTTTAGAAAAAGAAGAAATCAAAAAAGAAAAAATAACACCAAAAGAAATTGTTCCTCCTCCACCTAAAAAAGAACCAAGATCTTTTGAAATCCAAGAAGAAGAAGAAGAAATTGAAAAAAAACCTGAAATTCCAAAAAAAGAAATATTTCCCTTTTCTAAAGAGGAAATTATCCAATTAAGAGAAAATAAAAAGAATCTTTTGGAAGAAATCTCTCTTTTAGATGAAAAGAAAGCTCCTCTTTTGGAGAAAGAGAAAGAAATTCTTAAGGAAATAGAAAATTTAAAATTTGAGCTGGGGAAAATTAAAGAAAAAGAAAGAAAGATTGAGGAAAATAAAACAAATTTAGAAAAAGAAGAGAAAAAAGCATCTTCTCCAGAAAAATTAAAAGAAATAGAGGAGAGAAGGTGGAAATTAGAAGAAAAAAGAGAAAGAGTTGAAAAAGAAAGATGGAAAATAGAAGATCAAATTAAAGAATGGGAAGAGAAATTAAAAAATATTAAAGAAGAGGAAAGAAAAATTAACCAGAGAGAAGAAGAAATTAGAAAAGAATTAGAAGAGATAAAAGAAAAGGAAGAAAAAATAGCCCTTTTTGAAAAGAAGAAAAAATTAGAAAAGAAATTAGAAGAAATTGCTGAAAAATTAGAACCTCTCAAACGAGAGAAAGAAAAACTCAATCTTTCTCTTTCTCAAATAGAAAAAAATTTATTTGAAACAGAAGAAGAAGAGAGAGATTTAGAAGAAAGAATAGAAAAATTAGAAGAAGAAGAGAGAGAGGCTTTGGAAGAAAGAAAGAGAGAAATAGAAATAGAAAGACAAAAACTTGAAAAAGAAAGAAGAGAGAAAGAAAAAGAAAAATGGTCTCTTCAAGAAAAAAGAAATGAATTAAAAGAGAAAATTAAAGAAGTTTACATTCAATATAAAGGAATCTCTTTCAAAAAAGAGAAAATAGAAAAAGAAATTAAAGAAATTGAAAATATTCTTGGAATAACAAAGAGAAAGAAAACAGAAGAAATGACAGAGAGAGTAATAGAAAGAGAAGAAATACCTTTAAAGGAAAAAAAATTAGAAACAAAAAAGGAAGAAAATAAAATTGAAAAAGAGATTCCAAAACCAAAAGAGGCTTTTTCTCCTCCTAACATTAAAAAGAAAGATACCTTTTTCGCAAAAATAGAAAAGCCTCTCGAAAAAGAAGAAATAATTAAAGAGGAAAAAGAACAACCGCCAAAGATAGAAGAAATAAAACCTCTAGAGTTGAGGAAAATCTCTCGAAGAGAAAGAATAATAATTAGAGCTATATATTTTCTTTTATTTTTATTTATTATTCTTTTGGTGTTAAAGGTTTTAGATATTAAATTTAAAATTATAGAAATTTTAAGAGAAAAATTCCTATGAAGAAAGAGCTTCTCAAAGAATTTGAGAAAAAATTAAAAGAGAAAGAGAAAATAATTGAGAAAGAACTCAAGAGCTTTGCTAAAAAAGATACTAAAGTCAAAGGTGATTGGGAAAGTAAATTTCCCTACTTTAACGGAGAAATTGGAGGAGCTGCTTTAGAAAAAGCAGCTGATGAAGTGGAAGAGTATACTACCCGTTTACCTATAGAATACGCTTTAGAAAAAAAACTTCTCCAGATTAAAAAAGCTTTAAGAAGAATCAAAAGTGGGAAATATGGCATTTGCGAAAAGTGTAAAAAAGAAATTTCTCTTAAAAGATTAAAAATTTTACCTGAAGCTACTTTATGTAAAAAATGTCAGAAAAAATAAGTAAAGTTGCTAAAGTTTTTACTTTAGCTCCTTTTGGTCTGGAAGGTAAATTAATCGAAGTAGAAATTTCCCTTTCTTTTGATCTAAGATCTTTAAATATAGTTGGTCTTCCAGATAAAACAATAGAAGAATCAAAAGAGAGAGTGATCTCAGCCTTAAAAAATAGTGGTTTTTCCCCTCCTTTAAAGAAACCAGAAAGAATAATTGTCAATTTAGCGCCAGCTGACTTTAAAAAAGAAGGTTCTTTATATGACCTCCCAATAGCTATTTCTTATTTACTAATCTCAAATCAAACTAATTTTAATCCAGAAGGAAAAGCTTTCTTAGGAGAGCTCTCTCTTAAAGGAGAAATAAGAGCTCACAAAGGAATTCTTCCTTTAGTAATGACAGCTAAAGAAAAAGGAATAAAAGAAGTAATTTTACCAAGAGAGAATGAAAGAGAGGCAAAAATAATAAAAGACATAAAGATTATAGGAGTTAAAGATCTTAAAGAAACAATAGATTATTTAGAAGGGAGAAAGAAAATATTCTCTCAAATAAACATTTCTCAGCTCTTTAAAAGGAATGAAATTTTAATAGATCTCTCACATATAAAAGGTCAAGAAAGTGCAAAAAGGGCTTTAGAAATTGTAGCTGCAGGAGGACATCATATATTATTATTTGGACCTCCTGGAGCTGGAAAGAGTCTTTTAGCAAAAGCTCTTCCTTCTATCTTACCTGATCTTTCTTTTGAGGAAGCTTTAGAAGTTACCAAAATTTATAGTGTATCTGGCCTCCTAAATAAAGAAAGACCTTTTTTAATTGAAAGACCTTTCAGATCTCCCCACCATACTTGTTCGGAAGCAGCTTTAATTGGAGGAGGAAATCCTCCAAGACCAGGTGAAATTACTCTCTCTCACAAAGGAGTTCTTTTTTTGGATGAATTTCCTGAATTCCATAGAGATGTCTTAGAAAGTTTAAGACAACCCTTGGAGGAAGGTAAAATTACTATTTCAAGGAGTAGATATTCTTTAACTTTCCCAGCTAAATTTATCTTAGTAGCTGCAGCAAACCCTTGCCCTTGTGGAAACTATGGAAATCCTTTATTAGAATGTAAATGCACTCCGTCTCAAATTGCAAAGTATAAAAGGAAGTTATCTGGCCCTCTGATGGATAGAATCGATCTGTTTGTAGAAGTTCCTCCTTTAAAATATGAAAAATTGGTAGAGAAAGAAAATGTTTCCTATGTAGAAAAAATTAAAGAAAGAGTTGAAAAAGCAAGACAAATTCAGAAAGAAAGATTTAAAAAAGAGAAAACTAATTCTGAAATGAGTTTATCTGAAATTAAGAAATTCTGTGAGATAGATTCTAGATCTCAAACAATTTTGAAAAAATTGATAGACTCTGGAAGATTATCTGCCAGAGGATACCATAAAGTTCTAAAAGTAGCTAGAACAATTGCAGATTTGGAAGAAAAAGAAAAAATAGCTTCAGAGAATATTGCTGAAGCTTTAATGTTTAGGTTAAAAGAAATTTATTAAAAAGCGAAAGGATTTTTTGCCCCTCTCACTTCAAAATGCAAATGACATCCCTTTGGTCCTCGGGGAATAGTATAACCTGAATGTCCTATATATCCTATTATCTCTCCTTGAGAAACTCTTTGCCCAGGAGAAACAATTATTTTTGAAAGATGACCGTAGAAAGTAATTACTCCATTTGGATGCAAAATCCTAATGTAATTTCCTGCTATCTTGTGATATCCTATTTTTTGAATAATCCCTCCAGCAGCAGCTAAGACTGGATCTCCGCACCTTCCATGACTGAAATCCACCGCATTATACCAATGTAGCCCTTGAGTAATTCTACAAGGTTCTAAAATAGGACAAATAAAGAAATTAGAAGCTATTGGAGCAAAAGATGATACCCTTTGTCTTATTTTTGGAGGTCTTCCTCCCGGAATGATTAACAAATCTCCAATGTAGATTTTTCCTTCTTTGTCAATGGAATTGAATTCATAAATTTTTTCTAGAGAAACTCCATAAAGCTGAGCTATTTCAGATAAAGTCTCTCCTTTTTTCACTAAATGCAAAACTCCTGAAGTAGGTAAAATAGTTAACTTTTGGCCAGGCCTAATCACAGAATTCCAAGATAGATCATTTGCCCACAAGATAGTCTCTACAGAGATATTGAACTTTTGAGCTATTTTAGATAAACTATCTCCTTTTCTTACAACATATTCTACAATTTCTTTTTTCTCTAAATCTTTTGAAGAAGATATTATAGAACCAAAACTCTTTGGGGAAACATTTTGAGGACAAGAAATACTAAAAAGAGTATTTTTTTGCAAAAGAGGTAAAAGGGAGTTCTCTAAAAGAGAATTTTCTCTACTTAAATAAAAATTTCCTTTTCCAGAAAAGTTTATCAAAAAAGAAAATGTATTTTGAGAATTTTTGTCTTGGGAATTTTTGCCTAAAGAAAAGAAATACCCTACCAAAAAAATAACAAAAAATAAAAACAAACCTCTTAAAAAAGATTTGTTTAAAAAATTCTTCATTAAAGCCCTAAATCCCTTTTTCAATTTTGAAAAGTAATCTAAAATGTTTTTTTCTTAGTTTAATTTCAATAAAGCGGATATTAAAGAAATTGTCAATACTTTTTTCAACAAATTATGTTCTCAAAAAAAGAAATAATAAAACTTTCAAAAAAATATAATTTTTCTCCTAAAAAGAGATGGGGGCAGCACTTTTTGATATCTAAAAGAGAAACAAAAGCAATTTTAAAAGAAGCTAACTTAAAAAAAAGAGATATTGTTTTAGAAGTAGGAGCTGGAATGGGAAATTTAACTTATTTTTTAGCTAAAAAATGTAAAAAAGTAATAGCTGTAGAAAGAGATGAAAGATTAGTTAAGATTTCAAAAAAGATCTTGAAAGATCAAAAAAATGTAAAAATAATTAAAGCCGATATTTTGAAATTTAATGCAAAAAAATATAACTTACAAAAATTTAAATATAAAGTTGTAGCTAACTTACCTTATTATCTTTCTTCTCGTTTTTTAAGAACTTTTTTGGAGAAATTTCCTCCAAAAGAAATGATTTTACTTTTACAAAAAGAACTAGCAGAGAAAATCTTAGCTAAAGATAAAAAGGAAAGTATTCTTTCTCTCTCTGTTAAATTTTTTGC
>CBEVQU010000002.1:0-36917 GCA_965552115.1 uncultured bacterium
CAAAAGATGGATTCGGTTTTATAACAAAAGATGGTTCTCTCTCTGCTCATTTTGAGCATACAATTGCTATCACAAAAAAAGGCCCCATTATATTGACAAAAACTAGTTAGAGATTGGTTTTCTAACTGTTTTTTTGTTTTAAAATATTTTATGATAGAATAATTTAAAATGGAAAAAGATATTTTTTTATCAGTTATCATTCCAGCTTACAATGAAGAAAAGAGACTGCCAAAGACCTTAAAGGCAGTTTCAGATTATCTTTCTAAACAAGATTATGAGTTTGAAATTATTGTGGTAGATGATGGTTCCAGAGATAAGACAAAAGAAATTGCTGAAAATTTAAAAAGCAAGATTAAAAATTTAAGAGTTTTAAGTTATGAGAAAAACCAAGGGAAAGGATATGCTGTAAGATTTGGAATGTTAAATAGTAAAGGAAAATATAGATTATTTATGGATGCAGATAATTCTACTTCAGTAGATCAGGTAGAGAAAATGTGGCCTTATTTTAAAGAAGGATATGATGTTGTTATTGGTTCTCGAGATGTCAAAGGAGCTGTTTTAGA
Source organism: uncultured bacterium (assembly GCA_965552115.1). GTDB lineage: Bacteria > Patescibacteriota > Minisyncoccia > Minisyncoccales > CAZLLZ01 > CBEVQU01. The sequence continues at coordinate 564 of CBEVQU010000002.1, forward strand.
TCCTCCTCAACCTCTTTATAGGAGATTTTTAGGAGAAGTTTTTGGCTTTTTAGTTTCTTTATTTTGTGGCTTGTGGGGAATAAAAGATACTCAATGTGGATTTAAATGCTTTACTAAAAAGTCTGCTGAAGATATTTTCAAGAGATGTAAAATAAATAGATTTGCTTTTGATCCTGAAATTTTAGTGATAGCTAAGAAGTTAGGTTATAGAATAAAAGAAATACCTGTTTATTGGAAAAACGATCCAAATAGCAAAGTAAAATTTAAGAGTATGGTGAAAATGGGGATGGATTTAATAAAAATAAGAATAAATATTTTAAAAGGAGAATATTCAAAATGAAGAAAAAGAAGATTAAAAGTTTAAAATTTCCATCTGAATTAAGATTAGATTTAGTTTCAGGAGATTGGGTAGTAATAGCAACAGGTAGAGCAAAGAGACCTGAAATGTTTAAGAAAGAAAAAAGGATAAAAGAAACTTTACCCAAAAGACTTTGTCCTTTTTGTAAAATTGAAACTCAACTTCCTCCTGTTTTAATTTTTTCTCAGGGGAAGAAAATTCCTTATAAAAAAGGGGATAAAATTCCAAAGAATTGGACAACCATTGTTATTCCAAATAAATTTCCGGCATTTTTACCTTTTGATCAACTAGATAAGAGAAAAGAGAATAATTTATATCAGAGAATGAATGCTGTTGGTTTCCATGAGGTGGTAGTGACACGAGATCATAAAAAGCAAATTGCTCAATTTTCAAACAAAGAGGTTAAAGAGGTGATAGATGTTTATCATGAGAGATATTTAGATTTAATGAAAAGAAAGTTTGTAAGGTATGTTTCTATATTTCACAATCATGGAGTGGAAGCTGGAGCTTCTATTGCTCATCCGCATTCTCAAATAATAACTACCCCTTTAATAGATGTTGATTTGAAAAAAGCTCTTTCTAAATCTAGGAAATTTTACAAAACTCACAAAAAATGTATTTATTGCGTAATGAACGATTGGGAAAGAAAACATCAAGAAAGAGTAGTTTTTGAGAATAAAAACTTTTTGGTGATTTGTCCTTTTGCTTCAAAATCTGCTTTTCAAATGATTATTTCTCCTAAAAAACACTCTCCTTATTTTGAGAAAATTACAGAAAAAGAAAAAAAAGATCTAGCTGAAGCTTTTAGGGTAGCTTTAGCTAAACTCTACAAAGCTTTGAATGACCCTCCTTATAATTTCTATTTACACACAGCTCCTGCAGATGGTAAAAAATACCCCTATTATCATTGGCATTTCACTATTTTACCTAAAACTTCTGTCTGGGCAGGTTTTGAATTAGGAGCTAGAATGGAAATTTCTACTATTGAACCTGAAAAAGCAGCTCAATATTTAAGGAAACAAAAAGTATGAAATAAAGAAATGAGAAGTTTAAAAGATAATAACACCGCCCCTCTTATTTTTATTCTAGGAGGAGTTCATTGCTCAAGAAAGCTTTATAAAAAAGAAATTGATATTATAAAGGAGATAAATCCAGATGTGCTTTGCTTGGAAGAGATAACTTCAGATAGATTATTTATTAAAGCGTGTGAAAAATTCTCGAAAGGAAAATTAAGACTTTCGGAATTTAAAAAAGCCGTTAAATTTGAAGAATACTGGTTTAAATTCGATCCTTATATTGAGCTTTTCAGTTTTATTCAAAAAAATAATATAAATTTATATCCCATAGATCATAAATTAAGAGAGCGTATAAAATTAATAAGATTAGAAAAAAAGATCTTAAAATTTATTAAGAAAGGAAAAAAAATCTCTAAATTAAAAAGACAAGAGGAAGAACTTTCTGTGGTTGAGAGAGAGAAAGAGATGGTTGAAAATATAGAAAAAGCACTTAAAAAATATAAAAGCAGAATTGCTTGCGTAATAGTTGGTTTAAATCATGTAGAGAGGTTAAAGAAGGTTTTATCTCAGAGAGGATATAAAGTAAAAAGTGAGATTCTTTCCACTTCTAAAGAAATCGAAATTTATCTTCAAAGAATGTATAGATATGCAATAAGAAATAAAATAGAAAATCTTGATCTTCCTCCTCTTGTACCAATCTTTGTATTAGTTTTTAAGTTATTAAATAAACAAATTAAATAACATTATGAAATATCAAATTATAGCTAACTGGAAAATGAATCCTCTTTTAGAAAAAGAAGCCCTTTCTCTTTTCAATTCTATAAGAAAGAAAGCAGAGAAATTTAAAAAATCAGAAATAATAATTTGTCCTCCTTTTTTGTTTTTGTTTCTTTTTAAAAATAAAATATCAAAAAATTTAAAAATAGGAGCTCAAAATTGTTTTTTTGAAGAAAAAGGAGCTTTTACAGGTGAAATTTCACTAAAAATGCTTAAAAATTTTAAAGTAGAATATGTTATTTTAGGTCATTCTGAAAGAAGAAGATATTTTGGAGAAACAGATGAAATGATTAACAAAAAAATAAAAGCTTCAATAAAAAATAAAATTAATCCTATTTTATGTATTGGAGAAACTCTCAAAGAAAGAAGAGAAAACAAAACTTTCAAAGTTTTAGAAAGACAAATAAAGACAGCTTTAAAAGGAATTTCTCAAAAAAGCCTTCAAAGAGTAAAATTGTCTTTAGCTTATGAACCTGTCTGGGCGATTGGAAAGGGTAAAAGTTGCTCAGAAAGAGAGATAGAGAAAGCTTCTCTTTTTATTAAAAAAATTTTAGCTAAATTATATAGTATTTCTTTCTTTAAAAGGATAAAAGTATTATATGGAGGAAGCGTGAATGAGAAAAATGCTAAAAAAATATTAAAAGAAGGGAGAGTAGAAGGCCTTTTAATAGGATCTGCTTCTTTGAAAAAAGAAGTTTTTATAAAGATTCTCAAGGAAGTTGAAGAAATTTGACTTTTCTTTCAAAAGTAGTAGAATTTAGAAAACTATGGAGATTTTAAAAGAAAGTATTAAAAAATATACTTTTTTTAACCCTACTAAGGGAAATTTATCTTTTTTAGAAGTAGTGAAAGAAATGATGGCTTATATTAAAGAAAAACCTGATAAAGATTATGAGGTGATTGTAGGATGCGATTCTTCATCAGATAAAGAGCCTCACTTCCCGGTAGCTTTAGTTATTTTAAGAAAAGGGGAAGGAGGAAGATTTTTCTTAAAAAGAATTAGCTATAAAAATAGAAAGTTTTATAATTGGAAAGAAAGAATTTTACAAGAGGTTTTAATCTCTTGTGAAATAGCCATATCTTTAAGGGAAGCTTTAAGAGAAGAAATCAAAAAGGAAAAATTAGTTTTAGGATATGAATTTAAATACATTCATGCAGACGTAGGAACAGGAGGAGCTACCAAAGATATGATAAGAGAAGTGGTGGGGTTAATTAAAGGAAACGGGTTTGAAGCTAAAATCAAACCTGAAGCTTATGTCGCTTCTGTAGTAGCAGATAGATATGCTTAATTTTCTTTTATTTTCAAAAAAAGAAAACCCAAAACAAAAATTTTTATTCCGACCAAAATTCCACTGCTACGTAGCAGTGGAATTTTGGTGATTGAAAAATTGGAAATGTCTTTATTTTAGAGTTTTTGTGCTTGACAAAAAATATTTTGGGTATATACTCAAAAAAAAGGTCGCTAATTGATTTATAAAATTTAAAGCTGAAATATGCCATTTGGTTTTGGAGGAGGCCCTTGGTGGTTATACTCCAATTATTCTGGAAGATTCCCTTATAGTTGGTGGAGGTGTTTTAGATTTCCTTGGCTACCTAGATGGTGGTGGGCTTACCCTTATTTTACAGACCAAATTTCTCCGACAGAAGAGAAAGAAATTTTATCCAAAGAATTAGAAATTTTGAGAGAAGAGATGAAAAACATTGAAGAGAGAATTAAAGAATTAGAAAAGAAGAAGAAATGAAAATTTGTATCACTTCTTTAGGTCCTGACTTGGATTCCTTGGTTGACCCTCGTTTTGGAAGGTGTGCTTTTTTTCTCTTTCTGAACGAAAAAGGAGAGCTAGAAGAAGTACTTCAAAACCCTGGAGTTGGAGCTATGAGGGGAGCTGGGATTTTAGCTGCTCAAGAAATAGCTTCTCGAGGAGCAAATATTCTTTTGACAGGAAATATAGGACCTAATGCTTTTGGAGTATTAGTTTCGATTGGAATTAAAATTTTTCTTGTCTCTCCTAATTTTTCGGTAAAAGAAGCTTTTTTAGCTTGGAAAGAGAATAAATTAACCCAATTGACCGCTCCTACTGCTCCTGGTCATTTCGGAAGAGGTTTCGGAAGAGGTTTCGGGAGAGGTTTTGGGAGAAAAAGAGGGTTTTAAAAATTATGAAAGGAGAAAAGATTTCTCTCTTGAGCACTTTTTTGAATTTATTTTTAGCTGTTAGTAAATTAACCTTTGGTTTCATTATTAAAAGTATTGCTTTAATGGCAGATGGAGTCCATTCTGGTTTGGACGTGATTTCTTCTTTTATCACTTTTTTGGGAATTAAAATTTCTCAAAAGCCAGTCGATGAAACTCATCCTTATGGATACTATAAAGCAGAAAGTATAGCAGGTTTTTTAGTCACCATTATTTTAGCTATTTCTGGTATTTGGATTTTGTATGAAGCTATTGAGAGAATTTTAGGTGAAAAAATTCCATTTTTTAGTTTGAAAGCTATTTTATTTGTTATCTTTTCTATTGTTTTAGTAGAAATTTTAGCTAGATTAAAATTTTATTATGGAGAAAAATATCAATCTCTCTCTTTGATAGCTGACGCTGAACATTCAAGGGCAGATGCTATTTCTTCTGTAGGAGTTTTAATTGGTTTGATAGCGATAAAATATTTTCCTTTAGCTGATGCTTTTATTGCTTTAGGAATTTCTTTCTTTGTTTTATTTCAAGCTGTCAAAATCGGGAAAGAAATTACAGATTCCTTATTAGATGTGGCTAATAAAGAAGTTGAAGAAAGAATCAGAAAAATTTGTCAAGCCCACAATATTGAGATTTCTCAAATCAAAACAAGGAAAATAGGTTCGGCAAATTTTGCTGAAGTAAAAATCAAACTTCCTCTGAAATTAAAAGTAGAAGAAGTCGATAAAATTACAAAATCTTTAGAAGAAAGAGTTCTTTCAAATATTCCAGAATTAAAATACATAGTTTTTTCTATTGAACCTTATCAAGTCAAAAGAAGTGTTATTTTACAAGATTTTGGGAGAAAGATCTGTTCAGTAGAGGGAATAGAAAAAATTGGACCAAAAAAATTAGGGAAAAGGATAATAATCCCTCTTGAGAATAAAAAAATCGCTAAAACTTTCGGAGCAAAAAATTATCTCATTTTAGATAAGAAAGAAGGAAAAATTTTAAGAAAAGAAATAATAAAAAACATTTATTTTAAAAAAACCTCTCCTCATGGAGCTCGTTTTGCTAAAGCTGTCAGAGCAGACAAAGTTTTCACTTATCAAATAGGAAAGAATGCTAAAAAGAATTTAGAAAATTTTGGAATAGAAATTGAAATTATTCCTTCAGAGAAAAAAATAAAAGATCTTATTTCTGAAATTGAAAAAGAAAATTAAAAAAATAGCTATTACAGGAGGAAAAGGGGGGACAGGAAAGTCTACCTTCTCTATTTTATTTGCTAAAGAACTTTTAAAAAAAGGAAAAAAAGTTGTATTGGTAGATTGTGATGTGGAATGCCCGAATGACTATTTATTGTTAGGAAAAAAATTTAAAAATTTATCAAAGTTAATTTTTGCTACTTTTCCTAAGTTAGATAAAAGAAAATGCAGAAAGTGTGGCCTTTGTTCTAAAGTCTGTAAAGAAAATGCTATCTTTTTTGTTCCTGGAAATTATCCTCTTTTTATCAAGGAGCTTTGTTCAGGTTGTAAAGCTTGTATAATTTCTTGTCCTTTTTCAGCTATAAAGGAAGAAAAAGAAAAGGTGGGAGAAATTTATTTGAATAAAATAAAAAATAATTTTTATCTAATAACAGGGATAACTAAAGTAGGAGTAGAGGAAACAGGTCCTGTTGTCAGAGAGGTTAAAAATTTTGCTCAAAAGTTTGCTAAGAAAATAAAAGCAGACTTTATTTTATTTGACTCTCCTCCTGGAGTTCATTGTCCGGTAATTTCTACTGTTTTAGGTACAGATTTAGTTTATTTGGTGACAGAACCTACTCCAATGGGAGAGCATGATCTAGAGCAGATTTTAATTTTGTGTAAGAAATTAAAATTGAAAACAAAAATTATTTTAAATCAGTCAAATTTAGGAGAAAAGAAGGGAATTGAAAAAATTTCTAAGAAATATAAAGTGAAAATTGAAAAAGAAATTCCTTATTCTGAAGAAATTGCTAAAGCTTATTCAAAAGGTCGTCTTCTAGAGATTAATTTTTAAAAATAAAATATGGCACTATTACCTTCGTTAAAAAAAGAAGAAGTTAATGAAATAGCTAAAGAAATTTATAATTTTTTTGAAAAAAAAACAGGAAAAGTCCCAGAATGGGTGAAAGTAATGGCGCATAGATCTGAAATTTTAAAAGAATTTGTTGAATTATTTAGGGTAATTATGGAAGAAGGAGAAATTGATCAGTTTTTGAAATGGAAGATAGCTTTGGTAGTTTCGGAAACTTTAAGGTGTCCTTTTTGCGTGGACGTTTCTGTAAAAATGCTAAAAAAATTAGGAGCCAAAGACGAAGTAATAGAAAAGATTAAAAAAAGAGAAGGGGAGACAGAAGAAGAAAAAAATGTTTTAGAACTAATAAAAGATGTTACTTTGGACGGACACTTAGATAGACCTGAACTTTTTGAAAAATTAAGAGAAAAATTTACTCCTTCTCAGATTGTAGAAATTATTTCAGTAATGGGACTTTTCAACTATATTAATAGATTTAACAATACTTTAGCTATTTTACCTGAGTAAAAATGAGAGAAAGCAAAGAGCTTGAGAAAATTAAAAAAGAAATTCTATCTTGTAAAAAATGTCCTCTTTATAAAACAAGGAGAAATCCTGTAGCAGGAGAAGGGAATCCTAAAGCTAAAATAATGTTTATTGGAGAGGCTCCAGGAGAAAATGAGGATAGAGAAGGTAGACCCTTTTGCGGGAAAGCAGGAAAAATTCTAGATGAATTATTAGAAAAAATAAGCTTAAAAAGAGAAGATGTTTTTATTGGTAATTTATTAAAATGTCGACCTCCTCAAAATAGAGATCCTAAATCAGAGGAAATTTTAGCTTGCTCTCCTTTTTTAGAAAAACAGATCGAAATTATAAAGCCAGAGATTATTTGTCCTCTGGGTAGATATTCAATGAAATTTATTTTTGAAAAATATGGTTTAAAAGATGAATTAGATTCCATCTCAAAAATTCATGGTAAAGTTTTTGAAGTAAGAACTCTTTTTCAAAAAGTGAAAATTATCCCTTTTTACCATCCTGCGGTTTGCACTTACAATCCAAGAATGAGAGAAATTTTAGAGCAAGATTTTAAGATTTTAGAAAAATTTAAATGATATGTCTTTAGAGAAATATTGGCAGAAAAGAGATTTTAAAAAGACAAAAGAGCCGAAAGGGAAAATTTCTAAAATTTCTAAAAATAGGTTTGTGATTCAAGAACATTGGGCTACTCATCATCATTTTGATTTAAGATTAGAAATGGATGGAGTTTTGAAATCATGGGCTGTTCCAAAAGGATTGCCAGAAAAAGCGAGAATAAAAAGGTTAGCGGTTCAAGTAGAAGATCATCCTGTAAATTACCTTAATTTTGAAGGTGAAATTCCCGAAGGTTGTTATGGAGCAGGAATTGTTAAAATTTTTGACAAAGGAAAATATGAACTTATTGAAAAAAGAGAAGATAGATTAATTTTTAAATTAAATGGGGAAAAAGTAAAAGGAAAGTACACTCTGATTAAGATGAAAGGTCAAAAAAATCAATGGTTAATATTTAAGACAAATTTATGAAAAGAGAAAAAGCACTAAATCTTTTGAGAGAGAATTTAAAGAATCAGAATTTAATTAAGCATTCTTTAGCAGTAGAAGCTGGAATGAGAGCTTTGGCAAGGTATTTCAAAGAAGACGAAGAAAAATGGGGATTGTGTGGATTGTTACACGATATTGATTATGAAAAGACAAAGGGAGATCCAAAACTGCACTCTAAAATAGGTTCTCAAATGCTTAAAGATTTTGGAGTTGATGAAGAAATTTGTCAAGCTGTTTTAGTTCATAATGAAGCTCATGGGATGGAACCTGAAACCTTAATGGCCAAAGCTTTATATTGTGTAGATCCTCTGACAGGATTGATAGTGGCAGCAACTTTAGTTTTACCTTCAAAGAAAATTAATGATTTGAAAGTCGAAAACGTATTAAATAGATTTAAAGAGAAAGCTTTTGCTAGAGGAGTAAATAGAGAAATTATTAAAAAATGCGAAAATTATTTAAATTTACCCTTGGAAAAATTTATTGAAATTGTTCTATCTGCTATGCAAAAAATTTCAGACAAATTAGGTCTTTAAATGGTAAAGATAATAAAAACTCAGGCAAAAAGTATTTTTACTAAAACTAAGCTTCCTGGAGCAGATTTTGTGATAAATCAATATGTAGGTTGCGAACATGCTTGTCTTTATTGTTATGCTCGTTTCTTATGTCGCTGGAAAAATTATGGAAGATGGGGAAAATGGATTGAGGTAAAAGAAAATGCACCAGAATTAGTAAAGGGAAAACATATTAAAGGAGTAGTTTATATGAGTTCTGTTTCAGATCCTTATCAGCCAATTGAAAAGAAATTGAAAATAACAAGAAAGATTTTAGAAAATTTAGACAAAAAGACAAAGTTAGCTATTTTAACAAAATCAGATTTAGTTTTAAGGGATATTGATTTGTTTAAAAAATTCAAAGATATTGAGGTTGGATTGACCATCAATGGATTTAGAGGTTTTGTTAAAAAACTTTTTGAGCCAAATTCTCCTTCTCATAAAAGAAGAATAAGAGCTTTGAAAGTTTTGAGAGAAAATAAAATCTCTTCTTACGCTTTCATCAGCCCTATTATTCCAAATTTAGTAAATGTGAGAAAAGTTATTCAAGAGAGTAAAAATTTTGTAAATTATTTCTGGTTCGAAGTTTTGAATTTGAGAGCTTCAGGTAGAGAATTTATTAATCTTTTAAAAAGAAAATTTCCAAAAAGTTATAAAGTGATGATAGACGAAAAGAAATTTAAAGAATTTCTTCAAAATTTAAAAAAGGAAATAAAAAAAGAAAACATAAAGTCAGCAGGAATAGAAATTCATCAAAAGAAATGGGAAACAATCAAATTATAAGAAAATGAAAAAGAATTTTAAATTGAAAATAGCAATTGTTTCAGGAAAAGGGGGAGTAGGGAAGTCAATGATATCTTCTGCTTTCTCTATGCTTTTTTCTGAAAAATTTAAAGTAGTGGCTGTAGATTGCGATGTTGATGCTCCTAACCTATCTATCTGGTTAAATGAAATCAAAGGATGGGAAAAAGTCAAAAAAATTTCAATTTCTCAAAAAGCAATTATAAATTATAAAAAGTGCAAAGGATGCGGTCTTTGTGCTAAAAATTGCCCTTTTTTTGCTATAGAAATGATAAATAAAAAACCGAAAATAAATCCTTTTTTATGTGAAGGTTGTGGAACTTGTCAAATTATTTGTCCACAAAAAGCTATAAAGTTAAAATCTGTTAAAAATGGAGAAATAAGAATAAAAAAGACAAAATATGGTTTCCCTCTTGTAGTAGGTCACCTTTTTCCTGGAGAGACAGGATCAGGAAAGATAGTATCAGAAATAAGAAAAGAAGCAGAAAAATTCCCCTTTCAAATTCAAATATTAGATTCTTCACCTGGAACAGGTTGCCCTGTTATAGCTTCTTTAAGAGAGACAGACTTTGCTATTTTAGTGACAGAACCCACTCCTTCTGCTTTCTCTGATTTGAAGAGAATTCTTAAATTAGTTAAATTTTTCAAGTTACCTTTTAGAATTATCATTAATAAAGCAGATCTTAACAAGAAAATTTCTAATAAAATAAAAAAGAAATTTAAAGGAAAAATTTTAGGCGAGGTTTCTTTTGATAAAAATATTTTCAAAGCTATCTCTAATTTAAAACCTATTTTAGAAACAAATTTAAAAGCTAAAGAAGAAATTAAAAAAATTTACCAAAATTTAATTAAAACAATTTTATGACTAGACCAAAAAAACCAAGAAGAATATTTTTTGATCCTAACTTTACTTATTTTAAACCAAGAGCTATTCCTCTTTCTGAATTAGAAGAAGAAGAGCTTTCCATTGATGAATTGGAAGCTATTAGACTTTGTGATTTAAAAAATTTAAATCAGATAGAAGCTGCTAAAAAAATGAAAATTTCTCAAAGCACTCTCCAGAGAATTTTATCTTCTGCCAGAAAAAAAATAGCTAAAGCTCTCATTGAAGGAAAAGCCATCAAAATAAAGAAAAAAATTTAAATTTATTAAGTTCTTGACTGAAGCTCTCTGGGAGTTATAATTTTATAACCTATAAATTACGTAATTTTTTACGTAATTATTAAATCGTGGCAAGGAGAAAAAGCTCAAAAAGAAATATTCGGAAATTAACAAAAGTTGGCGGCAAAAGCTATGCTGTGACTTTACCGATTGAAGTTATCCGAGCTTTTGGCTGGAAAGAAAGACAAAAACTCATCTTAAAAATAAACAAAAAAAATAAAACAATAACAATAAAAGACTGGAAAAAATGAGGAAAGAAGAAAAAATATTTAGGAAAGATATAAGGAAATTTGTAGATCTTCAAACCTTAGAGTCTTGGCTTAAGGAAGCTGCTGATCTTTTAAGAGGAAGAGATGAAGGATTAAAGTACATTATTACTCTACTTTTCTACAAAAGACTTTGCGATGTTTTTGATGATGAAATCGAAAATCTTAAAAATAAATTTTCTCAACTTGGGGAAAAGGAAATTTTAAAATTAGCAAAGGAAGAAAAATTAGTTCCTTTTTTTATTCCAGAAGAGGCTCATTTTCAAACAATAAGAAAAACTACCACTAATTTAGGTGAAAGGCTTACAGAAGCTCTAAGGAAAATTGCCAGAGAAAATCCAGAACTTCAAGGAGTAATTGATATTATTGATTTTAACGAAACGAGATATAGTCACGGTGAAAGAATTAGGGTTATTTCCGATGATACTCTTTCTAAGCTTCTCGAAATTTTTAATGAGTACACAATTGGACTTGATGAGGCAGAACCTGATGTTTTGGGTAGAGCTTACGAATATCTTTTGAGACTTTATGCTCAAGGAAAAGGTAAAACAGCTGGAGAATTTTACACCCCTAGAGAGGTAGCTTATCTAATGGCTTATTGTGTCGATCCTAAAGAAGGAGAAGAGGTTTACGATCCTGCTTGTGGATCTGGAGGTTTTCTAATTAAATCTCATTTAGTACTGAAAGAAAAATTAGAAAAACAGGGAAAAGAGATTGAAATTCCCTTGAAACTTTACGGACAAGAAAGAGACCCGACAACTTTTGCTTTAGCAAAAATCAACATGTTCATTCACAATATCGAAACTGTCGATATTAGGCTTGGAGATACTATTTTAAACCCTCGCTTTATTGAAAACGGAAAATTAAAGCAGTTTGACATAGTTTTGGCTAACCCAATGTGGAACCAAAAGGGATATTCTGAAAGTTTTTGTAATTCTGATCCTTTTGAAAGGTTTGTCTTTGGCTATGTTGGAGGACCCAAAGGTAAAAGCAGTTTTGATTGGGGCTGGATTCAGCATATGTTCGCTTCTTTGAAACCTACAGGAAGAATGGCAGTAATTTTAGACACAGGTTCTGTCTCAAGAGGGACAGGTAAAAAGAAGGACAAGGAAAAAGCGGTTCGCCAAAAATTTGTTGATAATGATTTTATTGAGGCAGTTTTACTTTTGCCAGAAAATCTTTTTTATAACACTGGCGCTCCTGGAATTATTCTTTTTATCCGAAAACAAAAACCAAAAGAAAGGAAAGGTAAAATTTTGTTAATTAACGCAAATAGAGAATTTGTCAAAGGAAAGCCAAAGAATTATTTAAGTGAAGAAAATATCAAAAAGATAGTTGATGTTTATAAAAATTTTAAGGAAGTAGATAAATTCAGCAAAATAATCACCTTAGAAGAAGCAAGAAAAGCAGATTATAATTTAAGCCCTTCAAGATTTGTATGGGTATGGGAGGAGGAAAAGTATAGATCAATTGAGGAAATAATGAAAGATTTAGAAAATACAGAGAAAGAAAGAAGAAAAATTGAGAAAAAATTAGAAGAAATTTTATTCTCTGTAAAAGGTCCAAAATAAATAAAACGCAAAAGTTTCATGCCTAAAAGAGGAAGAAAAGCCGAAATAAAAGTAGCTACGTACTTAAAGAGAAAAGGGGCAAAAGTTAAAATTTCTCCTGGAAGTAGAGGCTCTGCTGATATTATTGCCAAATGGCCTTCAGGAAAACGATGGCTGATTCAAGTGAAGTCTTCTGGAAGGAAAGTAAAAGATTTATCCTCAAAAGAGAAACATAATCTTGTTCGAAGAGCTCAACGCAATAAAGCAGTAGCAGTAAAAGCTGAAGTAGAAAAAGGAAAGATTACTTTTAAATCTGTGAGAAACGGGAGAATTCTTAAGCCTTAGAGTAATTTCTCAAAAAGTTAGTTATGATACATTTAGAAGAAATATTTCACTCATTGAATAATTTTCTCAATACATTCTTAGGGGCTCCGTTTTGGAAGGGACTGGGTGTTATTATTACAACTTTAATGGTATTTTTTACTTATTGGTCTCTTAAAACATTAAGAAAAGAAAGAAAAATTCAATTAAATCGAGAAATTGTAGAGAAAATTTATAATGTTTTGCTTCAAGATTTAAAGACTATTTTCTCGTCAAGAAAGATTGAAAACTTAGAAAGTATACATCCAAAAAATTGGAAATGGGAAGAAATAAAGAGAAAAGAACCATGGATTTCGTACCAAATTTCCCAACATTTATTTAAAAAACTTAATAAATTTTCTCAAAAAGTTAAAGATTATGAAAAAATAAGAATATCTTTCAGAGAGGAGTTTGAGAAGTTTTTGACTAAAATTGTGAAATCTAAAAAAATTCTTTCGGAAGAAGAGTTAGATAGATTAGAAAAAGTAGAGACTATAACTTACTGGGAAGGAGAAGGGTCAACTTGGAAAAGTGTGAGTATTTTTGAACTTTTCTTTTACAACAAAAACATATACGAATTTTTTAATACAAAAAAGCTAAAAGGAAAATTTTTATTAGATTATTTTCTTTATTCTCAAGGTCGGAAACGGAAAGAACTTAATGAAGAAGAATTTAACAAAATTTGGCAGGTGGTAAACAACCGTGATTATGCTTTTTCTCGAAGTCTAAATTTAGAAGCTTTCCAAAAAATCAAAGAGTTTTACAAGGAAGTTAAGAATTTAAACGAAGAAATTGCAGAACAAATCTTTCAACTGACGCGAGAAAGGTTGTAAAATTTAAGGCAAAAAAATTATGACTAAAGAAGAAAAAAGAATATTAAAGGAAATTGTTACTCGTGGCGGTCTTTTGTCGCCGGCTACGGTAATTAATGCAATTGCAAAAGGAGATAGGCGATCAGTTGAAAATTTGGTAGTGAAGGGATATATCGAAGAAGTTCCACAGGATATACAAGGGCCGAGAGATACTTATACGCTTAATTTCTATAGGGCTACAGAAAAGGGCCTTTTAGTTTTTGCACCATTGTATAAAAGAATATTGTTCGCAATAAAAGGAGATATTCGTACTATAATCATTTCAGCAATTACCGCTTTGATTACCACGCTAATTACTATTTTTCTTGAAAAGTTGTTACGATAATTTAGATAAAATGAAAACTAAATGGCCAACAAAAAAATTAGGAGAGATTTGTGAATGGTATTTTTCAGGAGTTTGGGGAAGAGAACCGGAAAGTAACACTAATTTAGCTAAAGTAATCCGTGTTTCTGACATTAAAGATGATTTTTCTATTGATTATGAAAAAGTACCAGTAAGGGCAATAACTTCAAAAGATTTAGAAAAATATAAACTGAAAACAGGTGATATTGTAATTGTGAAATCTAGTGGTTCAAAGAATAGAGTAATTTCTGGAAGAGCAGCGTATTTTGAAGAACAAAACAATCAAGTTTTTATTCCTTCCAATTTTCTTTTAACCTTACGAATTTCAAGAAATAAAGCTCTTCCAAAATTTGTATGGTATTTCCTTCTAACTGAGAAAGTTAAAGGTTACGTTAAAGGAATTGTTGAGGGGACGACATATCCAAACCTAAATATTTCCCAATATTTAATTCTTCAAATTCCCCTCCCGCCTCTTCCCATTCAACAAAAAATCGTCTACATATTAGACACAATTCAATCTGCGATTAAATTACAGGAGAAAATTATTGAAAAGACAAAAGAATTAAAAAAGAGTTTGATGGCGGAGTTGTTTAAGTATGGCGGACCATCGTTTAGGAAAGGAAGAAAATTAAAGAAAACTGAAATCGGAGAAATTCCTGAAAATTGGGAAGTAGTGAGGTTGGGGGAGGTGGTAATTAGAAATGATGGAATTAAAAGAGGTCCTTGGGGAGGATCGATAAAAAAAGAGATTTTTGTTGAGGAAGGATATAAAGTTTATGAGCAAGGAAATGTTATCAAAAAAAATTTTGAAATTGGGAATTATTTCATTACGGAAGAAAAATTTTACGAGCTTAGAGATTTTGAAGTGAAGCCTGGCGATATTTTATTAACAGCTGCAGGTTCCCTAGGACAAATTGCAATAGTACCTCAAAACATAAAAAAAGGAATAATGAATCAAGCATTAATTAGAATTAGATTAAACAATGAGAAAATTAACCACCTTTTCTTTAGTTATCTTTTTAATCACATATCGAGTATTTTTGCGAAGTATTCTCATGGATCTACATTAAAAAATTTAGTTTCTGTAGGCGAATTGAAAACTCTTCCAATCCCCCTCCCACCTCTTCCCGAGCAACGAGAGATTGTCGAAATTCTTCAGACGATTGATCAAAAAATTGAAATTGAAAAAAAGAAAAAAGAACTTTATGAGGAGTTGTTTAAAACAATGTTGAATAAAATAATGAATCAAGAGATCGATGTAGGGAAGATAAATTTATGATTCCTGAAGAGAAATTCAAAACAGATTTAATTGATAAGCTAAACAAAATTTATCCAGGTTGGGTGAATGGTGATAAAGAAAAAGGTCAACATAAGAAAGTTGATATAATTAATCATTCACTTAAGATCGCTATAGAGATAAAAGATGATACCTACTCTAAACGAATAGATCCTCCTCTTTCAGGAGAGATAATCGTGTATGGAGAAGATCTCGATAAAAAGAATAAAATTCTTTTAGATGACATACGTTCTGCAAACCAAAAATTTAAAGCTTACCCTGGATATAAGACTATATTAATTATTCGCACAGAGTCTGACATTGCTGATACAATTAGATATCCGATTGAAGGTTTATATACTTACAAGTTTAATTCCCGGACAAAGAAATTACAATATGTGGGTAGAAAGACAAAATACTCAAGATTTGTAAGAAAAGAAATTGGCTGCTACTTAATTTTTAATGGTGATTGGTATTATTTCTTCAACAAATATGCAAATCAAAATC
The DNA here is from genome assembly GCA_965552115.1 of uncultured bacterium. Taxonomy (GTDB): domain Bacteria; phylum Patescibacteriota; class Minisyncoccia; order Minisyncoccales; family CAZLLZ01; genus CBEVQU01. The sequence goes on from CBEVQU010000002.1 coordinate 16,181, forward strand.
GAGTTTTGCATAAGAGGGATATAGAAGATTATTTTGGGATACGACTAAAAGAAGTTCCAGAAGTTTAACATATAATAATAAACATGAGACATGTAAGCTTCTTAGAAGCAAAAACTGTTCAGGATCCGATTTTGAAATACGCAACTGAAATTGGTTGGGAGTTTTTGAATAACGAAAAAGAACTTGATTTGCGAGATGGAGAAACGGGAATTTTATTTGAAAAGATAATTAAAGGAAAAATTTTAAGATTCAATCCTAATATAGACGAAGATGTGGCTGATGAGATAATCAAAGAACTTAGAGAGAGAACAAGATTTGACATTTTAGGTAATAAAAAAATTTTGAATTTTTTGAGAGGAGAAACTCCTTTTTATAGCAAGCAAGAAAGAAGAGAGATTAATATAAAGTTGATTGATTTTGAAAATGTCGAAAATAATACTTTTCAAGTAGTAAAAGAGTTGAGTTTTACAAATGGTAAAGCATGGAATAGATACGATTTAGCATTTTACATCAATGGTATTCCGATTTTAATTTGCGAAACAAAAAGCCCAGAAAAAGAAGAAGGAATCGAAGAGGCAATATCTCAAATAGAAAGATATCATAGAGAGACGCCCGAATTTTTAGTTTTCCCTTCAATTTATGTGGTTTCTGATCTTTTAAATTTTAAGTACGGTCCCACATGGAACATAGAAGAAAGGAGTCTTTATAATTGGAAAGGTGAAAGCTTAGAAAATATAGTAAAAAGCTTTTTTGATAAAAAGAGAATTTTATCATTATTGAAAGATTATATTGTATTTTGGGAGAAAGGAGGGGAATTAAAAAAGTTTATTTTAGCTTTTCATCAAATAAGGGCTGTTGAAAAAATCGTAAAACGAGTTTTAGAAGGCAAGAAAAAAGAAGGATTAATCTGGCATACTCAGGGAAGTGGAAAGACTTTAACAATGATTGTTGCTGCTCATAAACTGAGGAAAATTCCACAACTTCAAAATCCTACTTTAATAATGGTTGTTGATAGAAACGAACTCGAAGAGCAACTTAAAACTAATTTGGAAAACTACGGTTTTGAATCTGTAGAGGTTGCTCAATCAAAAAAACATCTTAGAAAACTTTTAGAATCAGATTATCGGGGATTAATTTTAACTTTAATTCATAAATTCGATAAATTACCCAAAAATATAAATCAAAGAAACAATATTATTGTTTTTGTAGATGAAGCTCATCGTTCTCAAGAGGGAGAACTTGGGGTTTATATGAGGGCAGCTTTGCCTAATGCTTTTTACTTTGGTTTCACTGGTACACCTATTGATAAGACAAACGTCGGAAAAGGTACTTTCTTGATGTTTGGCAAAAATGATTTACCCAAGGGATATCTCGATAAATATTCAATTTTAAACTCCTTAGAAGACGGAACTACTGTTCCTATTCATTATACTTTGGCTCCAAACGAAATTAGAGTTCCCACTGAGCTTTTGGAAAAAGAGTTTTTCAAGATGGTTGAGAAAATGGGAATAGTAAGCGTAGAACAGCTTGATAAGAAAATTTTAGATAAAGCAGTGAAATTGAAGAATCTTTTGAAAAGCCCAGATAGAATCGAAAAAGTAGTAAAATTTATAGCAAAACACTTTCAAGAAAACGTTGAACCCTTGGGTCTTAAAGCATTAATTGTGGGAGTAGATAGAGAGGCTTGCGCATTGATTAAAAAAGAATTAGACAAACATTTGCCTCAAGATTATTCTTATCCTATCTATACTAGAAACTATCAAGATCCAGAACTCATAAAAAAATTCTATCTTAGTGAAAGAGAAGAGCAAGAAATTAAAAAGAGATTTTTAAAGGCCGAAGAACTTCCTAAAATTTTAATTGTTACAAGTAAACTTTTGACTGGTTTTGATGCCTCTATTTTATATGTGATGTATCTTGATAAACCCATGTCAGATCATACACTGTTACAAGCAGTGGCTAGAGTAAATAGACCCTTTAAAGGAAATCAAAATGTAAATCCTAAGTCAGCTGGATTGATCGTTGATTTTATTGGGATCTTTAAAAAATTAAAGAAAGCTTTAAGATTTGATTCTATGGAAATTGAGGGCGTACTGATTGATTTTGAAGAAGTAAAAAAAGAATTTAAAAGCCAAATGAGAGAAGGGCAAAAATATTTAGCTCTTGCAGGACCTAAACTTGATGACAAAGCGGTAGAAAGAATAATCGAGTACTTTATTGATAAGAAAAAAAGAAAAAAATTCTTTGATTTCTTTAAGTCTCTTCAGAAAAACTTTGAGCTTTTATCACCAGATCCATTTTTGAGAGATTATTTAGATGATTATCTGATTCTTTCTGGGATTTTTAAAATCATCAAGAAACATTTTATTAGTGAAAAAACAAAATTAAAAAGAGAACTTTTCAATAAAACAGTTAAGCTTATTAAGAAATACGCAGAAACCAAAGGTTTAGAAAAAACCTTACCAATTTATCCTATAAATGAACAAGTTTTAAAAGTGCTTCATGAAGATAGTTCTCCAGAGACAGTCAAAATTATAAAAATTCATCGTTCCATTTGTATTTTAATAGAAGAGAGTGGAACAACAGAGCCCTTTCTTTTTTCCTTAAAGGAGAAATTGGAGAAGATTTTAGAAGAGTTTGAAAGAAGACAGATCGATACTAAAGAGGCTTTAACTAGATTAGAAAATCTGCTTAAAGAAATCAATAAAGCACGGAAAGAGAAAGAAAAAACAGGGCTTTCTTCTCATCAATTTGGGATATATTGGGTAATGAAGGATTTAATTCCAGAGGAGAAGAAAGTTAAAAGGATAGCCATAGAGATTAATAATTTATTCGAAAAGTATCACAATTGGCAATTTAATCCTTATCAATCGCGTAAATTAAAAATTGATTCTTTAAACCTTCTGCTTTCGCTTGACATGAGAAATGTTGATTTAATGAGAGAGAAATTGAACTTAATATTAGAAATGAAAAAACATTGCCTCACGAACAAGTAAAAAATGTACAATAATTTAGTTTTAAATATAAGAGAAGGATGAAAAGTTCTTCTGGTGACAAATTATAGTTAGTTTTTCTAATTTATGTGTGAGAAAAAAAATTAAATAAAAAATTTAAAAAGTTGCTATAAAAAGCTAAAATAAAGAAAAATTTAAAAATGGATATTTATGAAAAATAAAAAAGTTGGTGTAGGGATTGGAGTAATGCTTTTAAAAGAAGGAAAGGTGCTTTTAGGTAAAAGAAATATTGATCCTGTAAAAGCTGATAGCGAATTGCATGGCGAAGGAACGTGGACAATACCAGGGGCAAGGTTCATTTTGGCGAGACATTAAAGGAAGCGGCTGCGCGAGAAGTTTTTTGAAGAAACTGGAATTAAGGTGAGAGATTTAAAATTAATTAGTGTTTCTGATGAGATTTTAGAAGATGTTCATTTTATAACAATTGGATTTTTATGTGAGGATTTTGAGGGAGAGCCTGAAGTAATGGAACCTGACGAAATTACTGAATGGAAATGGTTTAATTTAGATAAATTACCTTCCCCTATGTATTTTCCAAGCGAAAAAATCATAAAAAACTATTTAGTTCAAAAAATTTATTAAAATAGAAGTAGTGATTTATGTTTAACTTCGATGTTAAACAGTAGTGAAATCAAAAGGGCAAGAAATTAATTGAGGAAAAACACTCAATTTTAGATAAAACATTGAAAAGAAATTATGATAACTATCAAATCAAATAAGTTTATTTTAAGACCATTTAAAAGAGGAGATGAAAGTTCATTGAAAGAGAATATAATTGCTAAAGTTAGATAAGAATATATGCTAAAATTTGGCTAAAAAGGTCGGAGATTAATTTTTTAAAAAATTTTATTAGAGGTTATAAAAACTATGAATAACAACGATTTAAAAAATTTAAGGGAAGACTTGATAGGAGAACTTCAGGCAATTAATCAATATCAAAAACATATAGATGAGACCGATAATGAGAAAATAAAGAAAGTGTTAAGCCATATTAGAGATGATGAAAAAGAACATTTTGCTGAGTTGGTGAAACTTATTCAAGAACTTGATCCAACTCAAAAAGAGAAATTTCAAAAAGAGGGACTTTAAACAATCATAAACTTTAATGTTAATAAAAGTTAAAGTTTTTCCAAACTCTAAAAAAGAGGAGATAATTAAAAAATCTGAAGATAGTTTTGAGGTGAAAGTTAAAGAAAAGCCAGAAAAAGGCAAGGCCAATAGTGAAGTAGTGGGAATTCTTAGTTCTTATTTTAAAATTCCTGAATCAAAAATAAGATTGGTAAAAGGTTTTAAAAAAAGAAACAAAATTTTTGAGATAAAATAATTAGTCAATTTTAGATAAGGATTTAAATTAGAATTATGGATAACAGCAATCAAATAATATATCTTTCACCTTCAAAGCTTAATCTTTTTCAAGAATGCCCGCTTTGTTTTTGGCTGCATATGGTAAAGGGATTCCACAGACCAGAGGGACCAAGCTCAAGCTTGCCAAGAGGAATGGATAATTTGATTAAAGAATATTTTGACCGCTACAGGAAGATTGGAGAAATGCCCCCTGAAATTAAAGGAAAAGTGCAAGGAAAACTTTTACAGGACCAAAATCTTTTGAATGAATGGCGGAAAACTACAAAAACAAGCTCGCCAAAATTTTTTGACAAAGAATTAAATGCTTGTTTATTTGGTGGTTTGGATGAATGCTTTGTAGATGGAGATTATTTTATTCCGGTAGATTATAAGACTCGAGGATTTGACTTGAAAGAAGATTCTCTTTCTTATTATCAAACCCAACTTGATTGTTATACCCTTTTGTTAGAAGCAGAAGGATACAAGCATTTATCCTTTGGCTATTTGATTTATTACATTCCTACTAAGGTAGAAGAAAAAGGAAAAGTTCAATTTAAAGTCGAAGCTCATAAAATAGAAACAAATCCAAAAAGAGGTTATGATGTTTTTCGGAAGGCAGTAGAATGTCTTCGCGGTCCGCGACCTGTTTCTCATAGTCAATGTCAATTTTGTTCTTGGGGCAATGATTTTATAAATTTTGAGTAATTTAATTATGTTTAACTTATAATAGTAGTAAAATTAATTATGAAAAATAAAAAAATAACTTGTAAGAGAGGATTGAGGAAAAATGTGATAAAGAAAGAGGTTTTTGAAAGAGAAATTGCTCTTTGTAAGATGTTGTCTAAAAAGAATAAAAATTAAAAATTCTAAGATTAAAATAAATGAAAAAAAATTTTACTTTAATTCAAACAATCTTTGCTGTGATAATTTTTATTTTACTTTCTGGAGTAGTATATCTTTGGGTTAACAATACATTGAAATTTGGTGAGATTTCAAAAAGAAATGTTCCTCAAACTCAAGAAGAATCTAAAGTTGAAGAAGAAAAATTTGAAGAAAAAGAACAAAAAGAGAAAGTAGAAACAAAAGAAGAAAGCGTTTCATTACCACAAGAATCTCCTTCTTCAACACCTCCTCCAGCATCTTCTTCTACTTCTCCTTCACCGCCACCAGAGGAACAGCCTACTTTACCTGAAACAGGATCTCATCAAAGATTAGATATTTCTTTTTTTAAAGGTGTTTGGGCTCAACCTGGTGGGGAAGAGAGAGCATTGAAAAACGATATTGAAAAAATGAAAAAAGACGGAGTAAATATTTTTGCCTTCTCTGTTTTATATCATACTAATCATGACGGTACAGTAGAGATTATCTCTCCTAATTATAAGTGGAACTCTGATCCAGAGGGAGGATATATAAACTTAATAAGAATGGCCCATAATGCCAGATTGGGAGTTTATTTAAATATAGATTTTGATCACTGGTGGGAAGATCAAAAATTTTTAAGTGTTTCTGAAAAGGTAAAAAATAAATTTTTAGAAAGTGCAAAAAAAGCTTCTCTCTACTGGGCTGAAATTGGAGAAAGAGAACAAGTAGAAATGTTTTCGCCAATGAATGAGCCAACAAATATTTTGGGTAAAAAAGAGGGAATAAAATGGATGGAAGATATTTTACCAGATATCAAAAAGAAATTTAAAGGTAAAACAAATGTTGCTCTTTTCGGAGCCGAAGTCGGTGACCTCTCTTCTTATGGAAGCATTGCCGGATACGATTATGTCTCAGTTAATGTTTATACTATAGACACTTCTAATAAGGAATTTTTAGATTATATAAAGTATGACGTCGTCCCTTATATGGAAAATCTTGTTAAAAAATATAATCTCAAGGGATACTTGTTTGGTGAGATGGGAGTTCCCGCTAGCAATGAAAAGCAAGATAAAGTATTTCAAGAATTTTTTGAAATAACTTGGAATAATACCAGTGGTTATTTTCTTTCTGGTTGGGGACCAAAAATTATGTTAGATGATCCTTTTCCAGATATGCAATTTACAGGATATGATGCAGAAAATGTAATAAAAAATTGGTATAATTTGGCAAAATAAAAAAATAAAAAAGATTTTTGACTTTTCGCTTTCAAAATTTTATATTTAATTAATGGCAAAGAAAAAGGAAAAACCTAAAGAAGAGAAGAAAATTTTATTGAAACAAAAACCAAATAAAATAAAAAAGATTGGAATAAAGATAATTGGAATAGGGGGTGGAGGATGTTCAATAATAGGAGAGATATCAAAAAGGATTAACAAAGTTTCTTTTGTAGCAGTAAATACTGATTTACAAGCTCTAAAAGGATTGCCAAAAAATATCAAAAGATTTTCTTTTGGGGAAGAAGTGACAGGAGGTTTAGGAACTGGAATGAATGTAAAGTTAGCTGAAAGTTTAGCTGAAAAAGAAAAAGAGAAAATAAAGAATTTATATAAAAATCAAGATATTTGTATTTTTATTTCTACTTTAGGTGGAGGGACAGGTTCTGGAGCTGGCCCTGTTTTTATTAAAGAGGCAGAAAGTTTTCCTTGTGTGAAATTAGGGATCTTTACTTTACCTTTTAAATTCGAAGGTAAAAAGAGGCTTCAAATAGCAAAAGAGGCCTTAAAGAAAATTACCCCTCTTTTAAATGCTTCTTTAATAATTCCAAATGACAGAATTTTTCAATTAGTAAATAAAAATATCTCTCTAAGGAAAGCTTTAATCGCTTTAGATAAAATATTAGCTGAAAATTTAAAGGAAATAATTGATCTTATTTTAAATCCCGGAATTATAAACATAGATTTTGCAGATTTTAAGACTATTTTAGAAGAAAAAGGAAATCTCTTCTTTCTCAATACTCTAAAGACATCTGGAGCAAATAGGGTAGAGAAAATAATAAATAATATCTTTCATTCTCCTCTTTCTGATTTTAATTTCGGAAAGATAGAGGGAATTTTGTTTAATTTAGCAGGGAGTGGAGAGTTAAAAGTGGAAGAGGTAAATAAAATTAGCAAGACAATTTCCAGCTTAAACAAAGGAGCTAAAATTATTTTTGGAATTTCAAAAGACAAAAACTTAAAAGAAGAGAGAAAAGGAGATAAAATAAAGCTGACTTTATTTGTAGTAGGAAAAGAAAAAGAAGAGAAAGGAAAACAAAAAAAGAAAGCAAAAATTAAAAAAGAAAAAAAAGAAAAAAAGGTTAAAAAATCAAAAAAGAAAAAAAAGAGAAAAGAAGTTAAAAAAGAAGCTTTGAAAGAGAAGAAATCTTTAGAGATAAAAAATCAAAAAAAGAGAAAGACAGCTTTAGAAATAAAGAAAGCTCTTGAAGAAGAAGAAAAGAAACTTTTAGAAAAAGAAAAAGAATGGGAAATACCCACTTTTATTAGAAAGGGATTTAAAAAGAAAATAAAAATAGTTCAAAAAAAATAAATGGAAAAAATCAAAAAAGCAGTCTTTCCTATAGCAGGTTTGGGGACTAGATTTTTACCTCTTTCGAAAGTGGTAGGAAAGGAATTTTTCCCTTTAGTAGATAAGCCAATGATTCAATATTTAATTGAAGAAGCTTTAAATTCTGGAATTGAGAAAATTATTTTTGTTTTAAGACCTGGAAAAAAAGAAGTAGTAGATTATTTCAGAAAAGATGGAAAATTAGAAAAGAAATTAAAAGAAACGCAAAGAAATCATCTTTTAAAAGAAATTAGAAAACTTCAAGAAATTTCAAAAAAGCTTTCTTTTTCTTTTGTCTATCAAAAGGAACCCCGAGGAGATGGACACGCTATCTTACAAGCTAAAAAATATGTGAAAGATGAACCCTTTGCTGTCTTTTTTGGGGACGATATCATTTACTCAAAAACCCCTTGTCTTTTACAGCTTTATAATGTTTTTAAGACTGCCCAGAGGGAAACAATAGCTTTAAAGAGGGTAGCAAAACAAGTTATTCCTCAATATGGAATAGTGAAAGTTGAGAAAATAGCTAATTCTTTTTTTAAGATAAAAGATATTGTAGAGAAACCTTCTTTAGAGAAAGCTCCATCTGATTTAGCTATTGTAGGAAGATATATTTTAACTCCAGAAATTTTCCCTTATTTAGAAAGACTTAAACCTAACAAGAAAAAAGAAATAATTTTAGCTAATGCTTTAAAAGAGATGGTTAGAGATGGTAAAATAGTTTATGGATATGAGATAGAAGGGAAATGGCTTGAATGTGGGGATATTTTAAGATGGTTGAAATCTAACATTTATCTTTCTTTACATCATCCAGAATTTGCTCCCGAAATTAAGAAATTTTTAAAAGAAAATGAATAAAATTACAAAAGAAATTTTAAAAGAAGTTTATAAAGAAAGGCCAGCTGAATGCCATAAATATGATTATGGATTGCTATTGATAATTGGAGGCTCTCAATTTTATTCAGGTTCTCCTGCTTTATCTGCTCTCTCTGCTTTCAAATCAGGAGTTGATATGGTATATGTGATTTCTCCTCGAAGGTCAGCAGATATTATTGCCTCTTTTTCTCCAGCTATTGCCGCTTTCCCCTTAGAAGGGGAATATTTAACTAAAAAACATCTTTCTACTCTTTTTTCGTTAGTGGAAGGAGCAAAAGAAGTTTCTCATGGAAAGACAGCTGTTGTTTTAGGTGGAGGAATGGGGAGAAGTTCTGAAACTTTAGATGCTATTTTAGAATTTTTAGAAAAATTAGATGTTCCTGCTGTGATAGACGCAGATGCAATTCATGCTATATCTAAAAAACCTGAGATAATTTCAGGAAAACCTTTTGTTTTAACTCCTCATAAATATGAATTTTTTATCTTGACTGGAAAAGAAGTAAGAAAAAAATCAGATGAAGAGAGAATAGAGATTGTCCAAAAAGAAGCAGAAAAACTGAATACAATTTTAGTTTTAAAAGGAAAAACAGATATTATCTCAAATGGTAAAGAGGTTGCTTTAAATGAAGTAGGAAGCCCTTTCCTCTCTAAAGGAGGGACAGGTGATACGTTAGCGGGCATTTGTGGAGCTCTCCTAGCTAGGGGAGTAGATCCCTTTTTAGCTGCACAAGCTGCTACTTTTATAAATGGAAAAGCAGGAGAGTTAGCTGGTGAGAAATTAAGAGAAAGTCTGATAGCAACTGATTTAATAAATGAAATTCCAAACGTTTTGAAAGATTTATGAAAGAGGAAATAAAAGACACTATTATTATAGGAGGAGGACCTGCTGGAATTACAGCAGGTATTTATCTTGCGAGAAAAAAATTAGATGTTTTACTTTTAACAAAAGAATTTGGAGGACAACTTTCCAAAAAAGCTTTAGCTATCGAGAATTATCCTGGATTTGAAGAAATATCTGGAGCTGAATTAATAGAAAAATTTAAAAGACATTTAGAAAAATTTAAAGTAAAAGTAATCTTAACAGAAGTTGTAAAGGTAGAGAAAGAAAAAGATATTTTTAAGGTTTTTACAAAAGAAAAGAGAGAGTTTTTTTCGAAAAGTCTTATTGTAGCTTCAGGATGTAATCTGAGACAATTAAATATTCCAGGAGAGAAAGAATATATAGGGAAGGGAGTGTCTTTTTGTGCTATTTGTGATGCACCTTTCTTTAAACACAAAAGAGTAGCTGTCATAGGAGGAGGGAATTCAGGATTGGAAACAGCTATTTATATGAAAAATATAGCTGAAAAAGTTTACCTTTTAGAAGCTTCTCAAAAGTTAAAAGGAGATGAGATATTACAAGAAAGAATAAAAGAAGCTGAGAATATAGAAATTTTAACTTCTTGCCTAATAAAGGAAATAAAAGGGGAAGATTTTGTAAAAAGCATTATTGTTGAGAAAGATGGAGAGATTAAAGAGATTCCTTTAGATGGAGTTTTTATAGCAATAGGTCTTATTCCTGCTACTTCTTTTTTGGAAAATTTAGTTGATTTTACAGAAAGGGGAGAGATAAAAATAGATCCTGAAAGTTGTGCTACAAAAACCCCAGGACTTTTCGCTGCAGGAGATGTAACTAATATAAAATACAAGCAAATAGTAATTGCTGCAGGTGAAGGAGCTAAAGCTGCTTTATCTTGTTATTTTTTCTTAGAAAATTTAATTAAATCTTCGTAAATAGAAAAGAGTTTTTTTGCTTGTTTTTCTTGAGAAAATTTTTCTGCAATTTCTCTCGATTTTTGAGAGAATTTTTTATATAAATTAGGAGATTGGAGTAATTTTAAAACAAAAGAAGCAAATAATTTTGGATTAGCTTTCCTCACTAAAAATCCATTTTTATTGTGCTCTATGACATCTACAAAAGCTCCATCTTTAACAACTACAGGAGGCAAACCTGTAGCTTCGGCTTCCAAAATTACAATTCCTTGTGTTTCAGTAAAAGAAGAAAAGACAAAAATGTCTGATCCTTGATAGAAAAAGGGAATTTGAGAATGAGGAATTCTACCAGTGAATTTAATAAATTTTGATACTCCTAATTTTTTAGCTTTTTCTTTTATTTTTTTAACAAAAGAGCCTGCTCCTACAAAGACTAAAAAAACATCTTTTCTTTCTTTTACTATTTCTTTTAAAACTTCTATTAAAAAAAGAGGATTTTTTTCAGGTTCTATTCTTCCTACAAAAAGTAAAATTTTTGAATCTTTTTCGAGAGAGAGTTTCTTTCTTAGAAGAATTTTGCTCTCTCGGTTTTCTTTGAAAAAATTTGTATCTACTCCAGTAGGTAAGATTTTGATTTCTTTTTTAGTTCCATATTCTTTTAAAAGCTTTTTGATTTTTGTAGAGGGAGCAATGATTAGGTCAGATAAATTAGAAAACCAGGTTGACCAAACTCTGGCTAAATAAGGGGTAATTAAATTTTCTTTTAAATAAAATTTTGCATATTCAGAATAAAGAGTATGGTGAGTGTAGACTAAAGGAATTTTTTCCCATAAAGAGATAAATTTTCCTAAAAAGCCTAAATTAAAAGGAGAATGAGCATGACAGATATCTAATTTTATTTTTATTATTTCTTTCAATTGGTGATTCTCTGGCAAAAAAGGTAAAGCAAAATATGTTTCTCTTTCTGGAAAAACTCTCATTGATTTGAAACGAATTACTCTTTTATTTTCATCTTTATAGTTTTCTGCAGCTGGTGCGAAAACAAAGACTTCATTTCCGAAATTTTCTAAATTTTTTCTGAAAGTCTCTATAGAAATAGTTACCCCATGAAGGGAAGGTAAGTATCCATCTGTAAAAAATCCAATTTTCATTAATTTTATTGTATAATAAATTTAGCATGAGTTCTATCCCTTATTTATCTCCTCGAATTTATAATCTGTGGCAAAAAATTGTTGAGAGAGAAAGAGAAGCTTTGTATCGAAAAATTTCAAAATTAATTGGAAAAAACAAAAAGGTATTTGAGTTAGGATCAGGTCCTGGTTTTTTATATTTTTATTTGCAAAAAGGTTGCACTTATATTGGATGGGATTTAAACAAAAGATTTGTGAGTTATGCCCAAAAAAGAGGAATAAAGGTAGAAAGAAAGGATATTTTTAATTTTAAAGAATATCCAGAATCTGATGTAATTGTTATTTGTAATTTACTTCATCATATTTTTCCAAAGGATAAAATTTTAATCAAAAAAGCCTTAAAGAAAACTAAAAAATTAATTGTTTTAGAGCCTTATAGAATCTCAAGGGTTGATTTCCTCCCTTATTTTGTTTTTTATCTTTATGATAAAATTATAGGAGATAATGATGGAATAAATAATTTTTCAGAAAGGAGAGAATGGAAATTTACTGATTTATTTTCTTTAAAAGAATATTTCAAAAAAATGGGAGCTCGAAAAATATATGTTTTGAGAAAGAGCAAGAAAGTTTTAGCTATTTTTGAAAACAAAAATTATGAAAGGAAACAAAATTAAAAAAATAAAAGCTAGAGAAATTTTAGATTCAAGAGGGGATCCGACCCTCGAAGTTTTGATATTTACAGATAAATTTATCTCTCGAGCTTCAGTTCCTTCTGGAGCTTCAAGAGGGGAAGAAGAAGCTAAAGAATTAAGAGATGGAGGAAAAAGATATTTTGGGAAAGGAGTGAAGAAAGCAGTAAAAATTGTAGGAGATTTTATTTCCAAAAAACTTAAAGGAATGAAGCTAACCGATCAAGAAAAAATAGACAACATTCTAATAGAATTAGATGGAACAAAAGATAAAAGAAAATTGGGAGCTAATACTATTTTAGGGGTGAGTATAGCTTCAGCTAAAGGAGGAGCTAAATCATTAAATTTACCTTTTTATAAATATATAGCTTTTCTTTATGGAAATAAAAAAAGACTGAAAATTCCAATTTCAGCTTTCAATATAATAAATGGAGGTTTACATGCTGGAAATGAATTATCTATCCAAGAGTTTATGATAGTCCCTCAAACAAAATCATTTAAAAAAAATCTTCAAATAGCTTCTGAAATCTACCATTCTTTAAAAGAGATTTTAATTAAAACTTTTGGCAAAGAAGCAGTTAATTTAGGAGACGAAGGAGGATTTTCTCCTCCTTTAACTAGAACAGAAAGAGGACTAGAATTATTAGAGAAAGCAACAAAAGAAGCAGGATATAAAAAATGGGTGAAATTTTCCTTAGATTGTGCGGCTTCCCATTTTTGGACAGGGAAAGATTATAATTTAGAAGGAAAAATTTTTACTTCAGAAGGTCTTATTTCTTTCTATGAAAATTTAATTAAAAGATTTCCTATTTTATCTATCGAAGATCCTTTTTCTGAAAAAGACCTTGATGGGTTCGGAAAGTTTACTAAAAAATTTAAGAGAAAGATTATTATTTTTGGGGATGATTTGACTGTTACTTTGGCAGAAAAAATAAAATTAGCTAAAGAGAAAAAACTTTGTACAGGGGTTATCATTAAACCAAATCAAATAGGAACTTTAACTGAAACGTTCCAGGCTATAAAGATAGCAAGAGAAGGGAAAATGAAGATTATGGTTTCTCACAGATCAGGGGAAACAACAGATACTTTTATTTCAGATTTAGCTGTGGGAGTTGGAGCTGAATTTTTGAAAGCTGGCGCTCCAGCTAGAGGAGAAAGAGTAGTAAAATACAATAGATTATTAGAAATTGAAGAAGAAATTTATGGAAAAGGATAAAATTGAAAAAATTTTTAAAGAAATTAAAGAAAAAGTAGATAAAAAAATTATTGAGATTTTAGATTTAAAAGTAGACAAGAAAATAAGGAAAATTTTAAATTATCAGATTCAAACAGGTGGAAAAAGAATAAGACCTATTTTGTGTATTTTGTCTTGTAAAGCAGTTGGAGGAAGAGAAAAAGATGCTCTTTTTGCTTCAGCTGGCATTGAAATCTTACATAATTTTTCTTTAATTATAGATGATATTATAGACCATAGTATTTTAAGAAGAAATAAAGAAACACTTTGGGCAAAATATGGAAAATCGATTGCTCAATGTTTAGCAATGAGCTATTCAGCAGCTGTCTTTCAATCTGCTTCTTTGACCAAAAAACCAAAAGAGATATCTCTTTTATTTGCTGAAGCTATAAAAAAAATAGTTGAAGGAGAAATTTTAGATATTTTATTTGAGCAAAAGGGAAGGGAAGATGAGAGATATATCATTGAAAACAGATTTTCTGAAGTTTCTCTCAGAGACTATTTAGAAATGGTATCTAAAAAGACAGCTTTTTTATTCAAAATCACTTGCAAAGTAGGAGCTATTTTAGGAGAAGGTTTGGAAAAAGAAATAAAAGCTTTAGAAGAATTCGGATTTAATTTAGGAATAGCTTTCCAAATTAAAGATGACATTTTAGATATTTTTGGAAAAGAGGAAATTTTTGGGAAAGAAATAGGGAAAGATATAAAAGAAAGAAAAATGGGAAATATTGTTCTACTTTTGTCTTTTAAAGAATTAAAGGAAAAAGAAAGAAAATCTATTAAAAGGATTTTAAAAAAAGATAAAATTTTAAAAAAAGATATCAAAGAGGCAATTGATTTAATAAAGAAAACAAAAGCTTTGGAAAAGGCAGAGAAATTAGGAGAAAAATATGTGAAAGAAGCAATGAAAAGACTGTCTCTTTTAGAGAAAAACAAATCAGTGAAATTACTAAGAGAAATAGCAGATTTTCTACAAAAAAGAGAAAAATAATCTTGACATAAGGAAACAATTTTCTATTATAAAATAGAACCTTTAAGAAGGAGAAAATAAACCAGGCTACTCTTTTTATTCCCCCTTATTAGGTTGCCTTCTATTTTACCCTTGCCTGGTTTATCTCCAAAGGAAGCAAGGAAAGAAGCGCCCTCTCTTTTTTTACCACCCTCCTTTTTATTAATAAGGGCGGGTGCCTCCCTTCTTTTCTTGCTTCTGGAGAAAGTAAATTTGGCGCTCAGCGCCAAATTATTAAATTATGGAGATAATTTTCAACAAAATTTTTCTTTTACATCAAACTGGAGATCATCCAGAAAGCAAAAAAAGACTTGAAGTTTTTAAGGATTTAAAAGAAAGAGAAATAGAAAATGGAGAGAAATTCTTAATTTTAGTTCATACAAAAGAATATATAAAATTTATAAAAAGTCTTTCTTTAAAAGAAAAATCTTTAGACCTAGACACTCCTTTAAGTAAAGAAAGCTATAAAGTAGCTTGTTTTGCAGTAGGAGCTTCTATTTTGGCTTCAAAAGAAAATAATTTTGCTCTAATAAGACCCCCTGGCCATCATGCAGGTTCTAACTTTGGAGGAGGTTTTTGTTTATTTAATAACATTGCTATAGCTTCAAAGAGAATAGTTAAGGAAGGAAAGAGAGTTTTTATTTTAGATTTTGATGGGCATTTTGGTGATGGTACTTCTCAAATATTTTATAACTCAAAAAATGTGTTATATTGTTCTATCCATCAATATCCAGCTTATCCGGGGAAGGGAAAAATAAAAGAGGTAGGTGAAGGAGAAGGCGAGGGATTTAATATCAATTTTCCTTTACCACCTCAATCAGGAGACGATATTTTTTTAAAAGCAGCAAAAATACTAATTTCAATTGGAAGACAATTTTCACCAGATGTTGTTGGAGTGTCAGCAGGTTTCGATGGACACAAATTAGATCCTTTATTGAATTTAAATTTTTCAGCAACTTCTTTTTATAAAATTGGGAAAATGCTTTCTGAAAATTTTTCTAAAATATTTGCAGTTTTAGAAGGAGGGTATAATTTAGAATATTTGCCAAAATGCGTTTTTAATTTTATAGCAGGTATAAACAAAGAAGAACTTCCTTTCAAAGAAAAAGAAACAAAAACTCCCAAAATAATTAAAAATGAATTTGACTTAAGAAAAAGAGAATTCCAAAAAATCATTTCCAAATACTGGAAAATGTGAATTTTAAATTTAAAAAACATGAGATATCCAGAGATTGACTTCAAAATAAAAAAGGAGACAGATTTTTATTTATATAAAATCTTTTCAAAAGAAAATCGAAGAATTTTGGATGCATGTTTTTATAATTTATATAGTGATCTATCTTGTCTTAAAAAAAAGAACCTTTCTTCAAAGGAAAAAATAAAAGTTATAAAAAATTTTATTGAGGAATATTATAAGAAACATCAAAGAGAGATTGAAGAAAACCTAATGGAAATAGAAAAAGATTGGAATGGAATAAAAAATGATTTTTTTAGATTAGTTGATAAAATTTTCAAAAATCACCCTTGGCCTAAAGGAAAATATATAGCTTATGTAACTATTTGGGGAATTTATCCACGTGATATAAAAGAAAAGATATTTTTCATACCTTATAAAGATAAAAAATTAGCTTTAGAAGTTATCGCCCACGAAATGCTTCATTTTATCTTTTATGATTATCTTTATAGCCATTATCCGAAATATAAAAAGAAAAAATATCAAAAGAGGATTTGGAAAATCTCAGAATCTTTTAATGTGATTATACAAAATCAAAGAGAGTGGGTAGCTCTTTTTCACAAAAGACCTGAGGTTTATCCAGAACTTAAAAAATTAATTCAAAAAATTAGAAAGATTTGGAGAGAAAAAAAAGACATAGATTATTTATTAAAAAAGATTCTACCTAGATAATGATAGCTGTTTTGTTTAAATTTCTTTCTTTACTATGCATTCAATTACTGTATGGAAATGAGGACTTCCGTGAGAAGTGTCTCTAAAACGTCTTTCTTCAAAAGAAATAATTTCCAATCCTTTTAATAAATCTTTTACTTCTTTTTTTGGAAAAAAATGTCTAAATATCTGTTTTCTTGGAAGAAAAAAAGTATTTCTCTCTACTTCTTTGAAATTTTCTTTGAACCGCTTAAAAAAAGGATCTCTTATTGAGAAAACAGATAGATAGAAGATACCTTTATTTTTTAAAGCTTTTTTAATTTTTTTTATTATCTTTTCTACTTCCTTTCTCTTTAAAAAATCTAAAACTGAAATAGCAATAATCAGTGAATAGGTTTTTGGAGAAAATTTGAATTTCCTCACATCTATTAGTTTAGCTTTAATATTTAGTCGTTGTTTTTCAGAAATTTTTTTAATAAATTCTATATTTTCTGGTGAGATATCTATCGCTGTTACTTCAAACCCATTTTTAGCAAGAAAAAAACTATTTCTTCCATTTCCTGCTCCAATATCAAGAGCTTTTCCTTTAGAAGAATATTTTATAATTTTTTTTAATCTTTTTACGGGTTTTGTATAAAGATTCACATAGGGAAAATTCATATCTAACTTGTTTGACTGTTTTCCTCTCTACATTATATAATAAAAATAAAGGTGATGAAATGAAAGATGAAGAGAGGAAGATTCTAGAAAGATATGCATTTTGGAACCTGAGTAAATGGCAAAAGGAATTTTGTGAAAGTTGTCGAGGGTGTGGTGCGCCATCTTGTGGATGTGAAACAGGATGTAGTTGTTCTCCTGGATGTGGAGGTCCTGCTTAACTCTTGTTCTTTTTCTAAAAATCTGTTTTCAAAAGCAAATAGCATACTCTCAGGGTATGCTATTTATTTTTCTCTTTACTAGAATATGTAAATTTTTAATATTTTCGGCTTGACAGATAAATTTGGAATAAAGCATAAAAAAATAAGTTGCTGTTTAAAATAAAATATGGAGGTGAAAAAAATGGGCGGAAAAAACCATCAGCCGTGTAGGAAATATATTCGAGAGTCTATTATGCTTTCCAAAGCGACTTCTGATATTTTAGCGAAGCTTGAGATAGCGAATTCTCTTTTGGAAGATGTTTTACTTGCAGAGCTTAATGGAGAAAATAAGAGCCGATATATGAAGGACATTCTTAAATATTTGATTGAAAGTAAAAATAAAACAGAAGAAGCTCTCAAATATATTAATTGTATTCTAGTAAAAATGGACAAATTAAAGTTCCAAGATAGCGAGATGCTAAATGAAATATTAGCTCTTAAAGATGCTTTTATTGAGCTAGAAATTATTCCTCGAAGAGAATTTTCAGCTTGGGAAATAACGGCGAGTATACTTGAAAAAGAAGGATTTAAAGGAATTTTTATTTATTTCCATAAACTTTTAGAGAAGATAAAAGAAAATCTACAAGAATTAATTGAACTTTTTGTAAAAGGACAAGAGTATACTGAAAAAGGGAACCTATTAGAAGCTATTGAGACGAACGAATTACCAATAAGGCAAAGCTTTGTAAAGGTATATTTAGCTTATTTAGATTTTTCAGCAATTTTCACTTGTTCTAGCATAATTTCAACTGAAGTTTATTTAAGAACCAATGGCTATCCTTCACTCCTTTCGGATTTAAATTTCCCAAGGAAGAGAGATGCGGTTATACTTTCGGAAGTTTAAGAAATTTCCGATGTTTTATATCTTAAATGAATCCGAATCTTTAATGATTCGGATTTTTTATTTTTAAAAGATATGATAGAATTTAATTACAATAAAAGAATTCTTATGGATAACAAAGCTAAGAAAATAAAAATTTCTTTTTCGTTGGACAAAAGAATTTTTTGTCTTTATTGTGCTTTGGTTTCATGTAATATTCATGAGAAATTCAAAAAAAATTTATCAAAGAGTAATTTTTATAAAGAGCTACAGAGTCATTTTCAGCACCTCAAACTTAGTAGCAGAAAAAAACTAGAGCATTTTTTTAATCGGAATCATTATTTCCAATATCTTTGTTGGGTCCTTCGTCATTCTGATTTTCCTGAATTTAAGCTAAGAACAAGAAATAAAGATTCTCTTCAAAAGCCAGATAGTTGGTTTGATGGTTTTGATGAAGTTTTGAGAAGGTTTTATAAAGAAGCGGAAATAAAAAAACTTTGGGAAAGATCAAAACCAAAGTATCAAAAAATAATTTTTCTTTATCAAGAAGAAACGGAAAAGAAGATTTTAGAAGTAATCAGACGTGTAAGAGAAAAAAAAATAAAATTGTATTTTAACGAAATAGTATTAATCCCCAATCTTTTAGAGGCAATAGGGGTAGGTTTTGCTCCGATGATTCCTCCAAGAGCTTATATAATTTTCGGCCCTTCTACTAAAAAAGTTAATACTTCCTTAATTATTCATGAGTTTTTACATCATTTGATTAATCCTTTGCTTGAAGAAAAAGAGATAAAAAAGAAACTCATAATTTTTAGAAAAAAGTATTTTTCTTTTACAACTCCTTTATCAAGAAAATTCTATCCTAAATGGAGTTGGATTGCCTCAGAATATTTTGTTCGAGCTTTTCAAGCAACTCTCATTCAAAATAAAATCGAAAGAGAAAAATTTCTTAAAATGGAAGAAAAGCAAGGTTTTCCTAAAATCAAATGGTTTTTTTACTGCTTTCAAAAATTTAAACATAGAGATTCCATGAGAAAACAAATAATCGAAATTCTTGATGAGTTATCCAAAAGTAAAAATTTAGGATTAACAGAGGATTAGCTTTTTAGAATATATCAAAGATTTTTTAACAGAAGAAAAATGTTTTTAAAATTTTGGCTTGACAGATAAATTTGGAATAAAGTATAAAAAAAAATAAATTGCTGTTTAAAATAAAATATGGAGGTGAAAAAATGGAAGATAAAAAAGAATTTGTTAAGAAAGTTCTTTCTGATATTAAGAAAGAAGAGAAAGATATGAAACCAGATGATTGGAGAGGTCTTCTTCATAATTGGATAAAATGCTAAATTGGGCTAAGCTAATTTTTAGCCCATTTTTTATATTGTATTTTTTTTAGAAACTGATAAAATTTGATTATGAACTGGAAACTAAAAAAAATTATTACCAAAGATGGGATTAATCTAGAAGGGATATTTTTTCTTCCTCCGAGTCATAAGAATAAAGGAATACTTTTTATTCACGGTTTCACAGGAAATTTTTATAGTAATATTGAAATACTCAATGCTTTGGCAGAGAGACTTGGAAAATTTGGGTTTGGTGTTGCATCTTTTAATACGCGGGGTCATGATATTATTAGTTGGATTCGCTGCGAAGGAAAAAAAGAAAAGAAGCTATTAATTCTAGGTGGAGCTTTTGAAAAATTTGAAGATTGTATTTTAGATATAGAAGCTGGCTTGAAGTTTTTACATTCTCAAGGTTTTAATGATCTTATATTAATAGGAATAAGTACTGGGGCAGACAAAGTAGCTTATTATTTATCTAAACCTCATAGTAAGTTAATTAGAGGCGCAGTTTTTCTATCACCCGCTGACAATATTTTAATTGGCCGAAAAGAGTTAGGGAAAAAGCTTGATACGATCTTAAAGAAAACAAAAAGAATGATAAAAATAGGCAAAAAGAATGAGCTTATTTTAGATCCATTACTTGAATTTCCTATTTCTTATCATCGTTTTTTTAGCTTGTACCAAGAAGGAAGCAATGAAAATGTCTTTGTTTTTCATAGTCGGGTAAAAAAGTCCAAGGTTTTATCAAGGATTAAAGAACCTATTTTTTTAATATTAGGAGAGAAAGATAGATATTTATATAATTATTCTCCTCAGTTTGTAATAAGAATCATTAAAAGAAATATTTATTCGAGTTTTAAATCAGCGGTAATAAAAGACGCAGGCCATAACTTCAAAGGTAAAGAAAAAAAATTAGCCAATTTGATTGCTAATTGGATTAAGAAACTATAACTTAATTATTATTTTTTAGTTAGTCCCTGATGTTTTTTTCAGTCTTTTTACTGGAATTTTAAGATATTTTGTTCTAATAACAGCTGGAAACTAGCTTCATTTTTGACATTATTTAAGGAGTGTAATATATAAAAGAGAGGTGATGTAAGGTGTCTAATCAAATAAGTGCATTAAAAAGTAAATATGGAAATGAGAAGATAAAGGAATACTGGTTTTCCATTCAGCTTAAACCGGTAGGAAGTGCGTGTAATATCGCAAGAGGATGGCGATCGAGGAGAGTTACCGGGGCCTCAAAGCTCTTTTGGGCC
>CBEVQU010000003.1:0-34676 GCA_965552115.1 uncultured bacterium
ACTGTTCCAAATTCTAAACCTGTTTCATCTGCTTTAACTTTTACTACATAACCTCCATATCCTGAATAAGAAGAAGGAGTATCTGTTAATTGTAAGAAAGTGGTAGCTCCTCCTGTTCCTCCAGTTAAACTTACCCATTCTGTTCCTGTATATCCTTCAAAATCTGATCCGGTCCAGCGAATGGTTCCTGGATTAGTATTAGTAGTATTTCCTATTTTGATAGCTCCATTAACTTCTAATTTTTCTGTAGGAGAACTTACTCCCATTCCTACATTTCCTGAAGAATCTATTACAAAAGCAGTATTTCCTGCTATGGCGAAAGATATACTTTTCTCTGAAGTAAAAGACATCTCGTCTGTAGAATGATCGTAATTAATGCTTCCTGAATAAAAATCATCTGGATCGGAAAAGATTATTCCTCCATATTTATCATTTGGAGTTCTTATATTAATGTAAGTATGATCATTATCTTCTATTCCTAAAACTGCATAAGTGTACCAATTAGTACCTCCAGCTGGTCCAGAAGAAATATGTAATCTTTCATGAAACTGACTTCCGTAAGGGCCTGTAAAACCAATTACTACTTGGCTTGTAGAATTTTTAGCTTCAAAATAAATATTATCTGCTACATTATTAAGTTTTAAATTTCCTCTTATTGTTAAATCTCCCTCAAAATATGAGTCTCCTGAAGTCTTAATCCCTAACTGGTTTGTACTATTTCCAACAGTTAAACCATAAGAAGGATCATAACCATCTGTAGCAATCCCTAACCATCCTTTATGAGTATCATCTTCATAAAGTTTGACTTGCCCTGTGCCTGAAACATTTAAAGGTTCAGGTACATTTCCTCCAGGAGGAGACTGAGAAGGTTCAGTCCAAGCTAAAGCTAAGAAACAAAAAGCTAAATCTATAAAGATGACAGATAGAATAAGAAGAGTTTTAGTTTTTTTCATACAAAACTTTTTTATTTTTAAAAAAGCGACCTTTTATTTTACTTTTTAAAACAACCTTTAAGAATTTTATTAGCGGAGGGGGTGGGATTCGAACCCACGAGCCCGCGAAAGCGGGCACGGCTCTCCAGGCCGTCGCATTAGTCCACTCTGCCACCCCTCCTATTTTGGTAAATTTAAAATGTTTTTTGAAATTATGGGATGTTTTGCTAAAAATCTCCAACTTAACAATTTTATCAAAGTTAAAACATCTAAAACCTCCTCTTTAAAAGATTCGGGTCCAATGAAAACTTCTTTTACTTCTTCTAAAAAAGATCTTAAAGGATGATTTTCAATATCATAATCTGCTTTCTTTTTTAAGTATTCAATTATTTCTTTAAATTCTCCTCTATCTAACCAAATGCCGTGACATAAATTGCAGACATCTACCTTTATTCCAGAAACATCATATTCTACTTCATAAAGAGGGATTTCACATTTTGGACATAATTTTTGAGAAGGAGAAATTTTAAATTTCTCTTCTTCTTCCCATAAGTCAACATCTACCCAAGAAAGTTCTTTATCTTTCTCGTCTTTTGCTTGTCTTAGCTCATCCTCTTCAAAGAAAATTCCCAAACAAAAAGGACAGTAATCTATTTCTACTTTATAAAAGATAGTTTTTTCTAATTTTGTTTTACAATTTGGACAAATCATATTTCCATTCCTCTTAGAGCTTTAATTCTTTCTTCAATTGGAGGATGGGTCATAAATAATCTTGTAAACCAACTCGTTTTTTCCTTTCCCTTGAAAGGGGAAGCAATAAATAAATGAGCAGTAGAATTATTAGCCACTTTCATTGGGGTTTGATCTTTTGAAATTTTTTCTAAAGCTGAAGCTAACCCCTCAGGATATCTTGTTAAAAGAGCTCCTGAAGCATCAGCTAAAAATTCTCTTTTTCTTGAAATAGCAAGTCTTATTAATGTAGCAGCTAAAGGAGCCAAAATAGCAGCTATAATCCCTAAAAGAATTATCAGCCCCCCTTCTCTTTTTTTTCTTCCTCCCATTCCCCAGAAAGAAATTCTTAAAAAGAATCGAGAAAGAAGAGCTATTACTCCAACTAAAACTACTACAATCGATCCTAAGAGAATGTCTCTATTTTTTATATGAGATAACTCATGAGCTGCTACTCCTTCGATTTCTACTCTTTCTAACTTTTCTAAAAGTCCTTTTGTAAAAGCCACAGCTGAATGGTTAGGATCTCTCCCGGTAGCGAAAGCATTTGGTTGTTTTTCATCAATGATATAAATTCGAGGCATAGGTAAACCGGCAGTAATACATAAATTCTCTACAATTCTGTAAAGTTCAGGGTAATCTTCTTTCCCTATTCTTTTTGCTCTTGTCATCCTCAAAACAATCTTATCTGAATACCAATAGCTAATAAAAACTGTCGCTACACTGTAAATTACAGCTAAAACTAATATAAAATAGCTTCCTATAATTTCACTAATTAACCATCCAAAAAAAATAATCAAAATCAAAAAAACAAAAAGGAGCAGAAAAGTCTTTTGGATATTCCTTTCTGCAAGGGTATAAAGACTTGCCATTTTCAATTTTTAAATTAAAACTTTACTTTTGGAACCTCTTTTATCTTTTCGGCTTCTTCTGCTTCTATTTCAAAGAATTCTGCTTTTTCAAATCCTAATTTTTTGGCAAATAATCTTTCAGGGAATCTATCAATTTTCGTATTAAAATCTCTCACCACACTATTATAAAATCTTCTAGCTGCCAATATTTTGTCTTCCGTATCTCTTAATTCTGTCATAAGTTTTGTGAAGCTTTCTATTGCTTTTAAATCAGGATACCTTTCTGCTACTGCAAACAAGCTCTTTAAAGTAGAACTTAAAAAATTCTCAGCTTCTGCTTTCTCTTTTACTGTTTGAGCTGACATAGCTTTTGTCCTAGCTTCAGTTACTTTCTCAAATACTTCTTTCTCGTGAGCTGCATATCCTTTCACTGTCTCTATTAAATTAGGAATTAAATTATATCTCCTTTTTAACTGAACCTCAATATCTGCCCAAGCCTCTTTCACTCTTTTTTGAAGAGTAACTAATCTATTGAAAGTATAGATTATCCAAAGAACAATTAAAATGATTATTCCTAAAATGACTTTTCCTGCCATAAATCAAAATTATTTTTTTAATAAAAGCTCAATGAGACCTTTCAAAATTTATTTTATCAATATTTCATTTTTTTTCAATCTTCAGAAAATAAAAAAGGAATTTCTTTAAAAGAAATTCCTTTAAAGAGCATTTTGACAATTTTATAATTTTAGGGTGATTTATTTTTGTTGAATAATTTTAGTGATAGCTCCCTCTACTATCTCCTTTTCAATCCCTGGTAACTGAATCTTGCATTCTTTAAAAATCTCTAATAACTTTTCTTTCATCTCTCTCGGAACTTCAACTCCTTTATTGTAAATAAGTAATATTCCCTCAACTTTTTTTATTATATCTCTTAGTTCATACAGCTCTAACTTGTTATTTGCTTTTGTTAAAAGATCTTCTAAAACTTCTATTACTTTCTCATGGATATTCTTTCTCATTTATATCCCCTCAAAACTTCAGTAGAGTATAATAAAAAAAACTAAAAAAGTCAAGAAGGAGAAGCTTTTAAATTCCTTATATCTCTTTCTTCGTCCCAAATAAGTTCTGAGAAATCTTCTTTTTTCATTCTTTGGAGAAAAATTGTCCCATTTAAATGGTCAAATTCATGCTGAAAAACTCTTGCATAAAAAGGATCTTCTATTTCTTCAACTACTTTTTTACCCTTTAAAGTTAAATATTCTACTTTTAGAGAATTTGCTCTTTCTACTTTCCCATACAAACTCCCATAAAAAACACTCAAGCAACCTTCAAAGTCTATATTTTTTTCTTTTGAAAATTCTAAAATTTTTGGATTAATAAAAATCTTTTCTTTAACTTCTTTTCCAATTTCAGAGTATCTCTCTGTTTTTTTAATATCGATTAAAAAAATCCTTTTTGAAATTCCTATTTGGGGAGCAGCTAATCCTACTCCACTGTATTTTCTTAAAGTCTCAATTAAAGATTGAGCTATCTCTTTAGCTTCTTTTAAATTATCAATCTCTTTAGCTTTTTGAAATAAAATTTCGCCTTCTTCTTTCCCTATTTGTTTGGGTAAAACAATAGCCATATTTTTAATTTTAATTTAAAAAATAAAAAAGTAAAGGAAGCCAAAAGCTTCCTTTACTCATTGACTTTTTTATTTTTTAAATTAGTACTCTTCTTCAAGAGAAGGAGAGGGCTTCTCTTTCTTTTCTGGTTTTTCTCCAACTACACATTCTGTAGTGAGCAACATGGAAGCTGCAGAAACAGCATTCTCTAAAGCAGATCTCACTACCTTTGTTGGATCAACAACCCCTGCTTTCATTAAATCTTCATATTCTCCTACTTGCGCATTAAATCCAAAATTCTTTCCCATCCCTAACACTTTTTCTGCCACAACAGATCCTTCAAATCCTGCATTTTTTGCAATCTGTTTTATAGGAGAAAACAAAGCTTTTTTCAATATTTCCACTCCTATTTTTTCATCTCCTTTAACCTTTATTTCATCTAGAGCTTTTGTAGCTCTCAAGAGAGCTACTCCTCCTCCCGGAACAATTCCTTCTTCTACAGCAGCTTTTGTAGCAGATAAAGCATCTTCAGTTTTGTGTTGTTTTGCTTTTTGCTCAACTTCTGTAGCAGCTCCCACCTTAATTACAGCTACTCCTCCCGTTAACTTACCCAATCTTTCTTGAAGTTTTTCTCTGTCAAATTCTGATTCTGTAGTCTCTATCTCTCTTTTGATTTGATTTATTCTAGCTTCTATTTCCTCTTTCTTTCCTTTCCCCTCTACAATAGTTGTTGTCTCTTTTGTTGAAATTACTTTCCTTGCTCTTCCTAACATATCTTTTTCTACATTCTCTAATTTCATACCAACTTCTTCTGAAATCACCTTTCCTCCAGTTAAAATAGCAATGTCTTGAAGCATCTCTTTCTTTCTATCTCCAAATCCTGGAGCTTTTACCGCTAAAGCATTAAAAGTACCTCTTAATTTATTTACAACTAAAGTAGCTAAAGCATCGCCCTCAACTTCATCTGCTATAATCAACAAATCCTTCTTTCCAATTTGGGCTAATTTTTCTAAAAGAGGAACGATATCATTTAAAGAAGAAATTTTTTTATCTGTAATTAGAATATAAGGATTTTCTAAAACAGCTTCCATTCTTTCTGGATCCGTTATCATATAAGGTGAAATAAATCCTCTATCAAACTGAAGTCCTTTAACAATCTCTTTTTGAATTCCAAAAGTCTTTGATTCTTCAACTGTTATCACTCCATCTTTTCCTACTTCTTCAATCACTTCAGCTATTAAATTTCCAATTTCAGGGTCTTCAGCAGATATAGTAGCTACTTGGGCCATTTCATCTTTTGAAATAATTTTCTTTGACATTTTTAACAAAAACTCAACAACAGCTTTCAATCCTTTGTCTAATCCCCTTTTAATTGCTAAAGGATTAGCGCCAGCTTCCACATTTCTTAACCCTTCTCCAATGATAGTTTGAGCCAGTAAAACAGCAGTTGTCGTTCCATCTCCTGCAATATCATTAGTCTTTGAAGCTACTTCTTTCACGATTTCAGCTCCTAAATTTTCTATTTTATCTTCCAACTCTATTTCTTTAGCAATGGTAACACCATCATTTGTTATAGTAGGAGAACCAAAACCCTTATCTAATACAACATTTCTTCCTTTTGGTCCTAAAGTCACAATGACGGCATTCGCTAATTTATCTACTCCAGCTTTTAATTTTTTTCTTGCTTTTTCAGAATAAAGAATTATTTTTGCTGACATTTTTTTATTTTATTATAGCTAAAATATCTTCTTCTTTAGCTATTAAATATTCTTTATCATCGACCTTTATTTCTGTAGGACCATATTTTGTAAATAAAACAATATCACCTACTTTCACTTCAAGAGGAATGATTTTTCCAGATTCTGTCTTCTTCCCAGGTCCTACTGCTATCACTTTTCCTTTTTGAGGTCTTTCTCTCTCAGCAGTCTCAGGTAATAAAATACCTCCTTTAGTTTTATCTTTTTCATCAAGAGGCTCAATTAAGATATGATCTGAAAGAGGTTTTATTTTCATAATTTTCTTATTTAATTAGCACTCTCGACCTTTAACTGCTAATTCTCTTTCTATAAAATTTTAAAAAAGAGAAAAACAATGTCAAGAGGAAAGGACCTTTCTTAAGAAAGCAGCTGTATAGCTTCTTTTATTCTTTAATATTTCTCTTAAAGGTCCCTGAAATACAACTTTTCCACCTTTTTCTCCACCTTCTGGTCCTAAATCTATTATATAATCTGCGTTCTTTATTAAATCTAAATTATGTTCGATTACCAAAACTGTGTTTCCTCTATCTACTAATTTTCTTAAAACAGTTACTAACTTTTTAACATCATCTGAGTGAAGGCCAGTTGTCGGTTCATCTAAAATATAAAGAGTTTTTCCAGTTTCTTTTTTTGATAGTTCTGCAGCTAACTTCACTCTCTGAGCTTCTCCTCCAGATAAAGAAGGAGCAGGTTGACCCAACTGAATATATCCTAAACCTACTTCATCTAAAACTTTCAATCTTCGGAAAATAGGAGGAATGTTTTTGAAAAAAGAAAGAGCTTCTTTTACTGTCATCTCTAATACATCTGCAATATTTTTTCCTTTATATTCTATTTTCAAAGTTTCCTTATTATATCTTTTTCCTTTACACTCAGGACACTCAATATAAATATCCGGTAAAAAATACATCTCTATTTTCTTTACTCCCTGTCCTTCACAAGCTTCACATCTTCCCCCTTTTACATTAAAAGAAAATCTCCCGCTTTTGTATCCCCTTATTCTAGCTTCTCTTGTTTTAGCAAACAATTCTCTTATATAAGAGAAAACATTAGTATAAGTAGCTGGGTTTGACCTAGGAGTCCTTCCAATAGGAGACTGATCTACTAAAACTACTTTATCTAAATTTTCTATCCCTAAAATTTCTTTATATTCTCCTGGTAACTCTTTCGAGTTGTAAAATTTTCTAAAAAGAGCTTTAGCTAAAATATCATGCACAAGAGTACTTTTACCCGATCCTGAAACTCCAGTCACACATACAAAATATCCCAAAGGGATTTTTACTGTTATATTTTTTAAATTATGCTCTCTTGCTCCTTTTATTATAAGATAATTTTTTGGTTGAAATTTCTTTTTTGGCTTTAAAATAGCTACCTTTTTTCTTCCCGATAGATATTCTCCTGTTAAAGTAGAACTTCTTAAAAGCTTTTTTGGAGAACCTTCAAAAACTACTCTTCCTCCTTCTTTCCCTGCTCCAGGCCCTATATCTATTACCCAATCTGCCGATAGAATAGTTTGAGGATCATGTTCTACTACTACAACTGTATTTCCTAAATCTCTCAATTTCTTCAAACTTTCAATTAATCTCTTTTGATCTCTTGGATGAAGCCCAATTGAAGGCTCATCAAGAACATATAAAACTCCACTAAGAGTAGAACCTAATTGAGTAGCTAATTTAATTCTCTGCTCTTCTCCTTCAGAAAGAGTAGCTGCTTTTCTATCTAAAGTCAGATATCCCACTCCTACTTCGATGATAAAATTTAATCTATTGATGATCTCTTTTATAATGGGTTTTCCAATTTTTAAAGCCTCTTCTGATAATTTATTTTCTTTCAAAAGTTTTTGAAAAAAAATCTTTAAATTTTCAATCGAAAAGGAAGAAAGTTCATATATTGATTTTCCCCCCACTTTTACAGAAAGAGCTTCTCTTTTCAATCTCTTCCCTTGGCAAACAGGACATTTTCTCACTACCATATATTGAGAAATTTCTTCCCGAGTAGCTTCTGAAGAAGTTTCATGATACCTTCTTTCTAAATAAGGAATAACTCCTTCAAAAGATTCGTCTCCATATAAAATAACATTTAGTTTTTCCTTAGGAATATTTTTTATAGGTTGGTAAAGAGAAAAATCATATTTTTCTGATAATTCTTGGAGTTGCCACCAAAAATAACTTTGTCTTCCTACTTTATGAGAAGCTCTCATCCAAGCTTTTATTCCTCCTTCTGCTATAGATAATTCTGGATTTGGAATAACTAAAGAAGGATCTACTTTTAATTTTTCTCCTAATCCCTGACAGAAAGGACAAGCTCCATAAGGAGAATTAAAAGAGAAAAAGCGAGGTTCTAACTCTGGTAAAGAAAATCCACACTTTGGACAAGCAAATTTCTCTGAAAATAAAAGATCTTTCAATTTTCCTCTTTTTTCTTTTATGGAAATTGTCACTATTCCTTTCCCTAACTTTAGAGCAGTCTCTATAGAATCGATAAGGCGAGTTCTATCTATTTCCTCTGAAACTTTCAATCTATCCACAATCACTTCGATTGTATGTTTTTTATTTTTAGAGAGAGATAATTTTAAAGCCTCTTCTATTTTATAAATCTTTCCATCTATTCGAACTCTGATAAAACCAGCTTTCTCAATTTCCTCTAAAATTGCTTTATGTTCCCCCTTTTTTCCTCTAATGACTGGTCCTAAAATATAAAATTCTGTTTCTTTTTTTAGTTTCAAAATTCTTTCTAAGATTTTATCTGGACTTTGACGAGAGATTATTATATTACAATTAGGACAAAAAGGAATACCTATTTTTGAAAAAAGCAATCTTAAATAATCATAAATTTCAGTAATGGTTCCAACTGTAGATCTTGGATTATGAGAAACTTTTCTTTGTTGAATTGAAATAGCAGGTGAGATTCCTTCAATCTTATCAACATCTGGTTTTCTCATTATCCCTAAAAATTGTCTAGCATAAGCAGAAAGTGATTCAACATATCTTCTCTGGCCTTCAGCATAGAGAGTATCGAAAGCTAAAGAACTCTTCCCTGAACCTGAAACTCCACAGATAACAACAAATTTATTCTTTGGAATATCTACATTAATATTTTTTAAATTATGAACTCTAGCTCCTCTTATTTTTATAAATTTCTCTGCCATAACGTTTATTATAAAATTTTTAACTTAAATTTTCAACTTCTCTTTATTGCTTTGCGTTCCATTAAAGAAAGGACTAAAATTTTAAAAAAAATGGAAAAATTTAAATACACTAAAAAAGAAAATTTAGAGAAATTACCTCATAGCCCAGGAGTATATTCTTTCAAAAGAAAAAAAGAAATTCTTTATATAGGTAAAGCAGGAGACTTAAGAAAGAGAGTAAAAAATCATTTCCAAAATCCTTCTTTCAGAGATTCTCTTTTTCTTTCTCAAATAGAAAAAATAGGATATGTAAAGACTAATTCTGAAATTGAAGCTCTAATTTTAGAGGCTAACTTAATTAAAAAAATTAAACCAAAATTCAATATTTTATGGAAAGATGACAAAAATTATTTTTTTGTAGGAATCACCAAAGAAGATTTTCCTCGAATTTTCATCACCCACCAAATTCCAAATACTAAATACCAAGTACTAAATACCAAATACATTGGTCCTTTCGTAGATGGGAAGGCTTTAAAGAAAACTCTAAAACTCTTAAGAAGAGTTTTTCCTTTCAGAACTTGTAAAAAAATTCCAAAAAGACCTTGTTTATGGTATCAATTGAAAAGATGTCCAGCTCCTTGTCTTTTTAAAAAAGAAAAGAATTCAGAAATTTTCGAAAATTTAAAGAAAAAGGCAAAAGAAAATACAGAAAAAATAAAGAAAATTTTTGAAGGAAAATTACCTTCGGTTTTGAAAGATCTCGAAAAGAAAATGAAAAAAGCTTCACAAAAGTTAGAGTTTGAAAAAGCAAAGAAAATGAGAGATGAAATTTTAGCTTTAAAAAAGATTCTTTCTCACAAAATAATTTTTGAAGAAAAAACAAAAGAGTGGATTAAAATTGAAAGGGAATTAAGAAAGATATTAAAAATAAAAAGGAAAATTTCACAAGTAGAAGCTTATGATATCTCAAATATTCAAGGAAAAGAAGCTACAGGGTCTATGGTAGTTTTCTTGGAAGGAAAGGAAAAAAAAGATCTTTATAGACGCTTCAAAATCAAAACAAAAGAAAAACCTGATGATATTGGAATGTTAAAAGAAGTAATTTTAAGAAGAAAAAAGCATAAAGAATGGCCTTTCTCTGATATAATTTTAGTGGACGGAGGAAAAGCTCAGCTTAATGCTGTTTTATCTTGTTTCGAAAATTTAAAGAAAAGACCAAAAATTATAGCTCTAGCTAAAAGAAAAAATGAGCTTTTTATAGAAGGGGAAGAAAAAAGTATTTTATTAAAAGATATCCCTCAAGATTTATCTAATTTTCTTTTGAGAGTAAGAGACGAAGCTCACAGATTTGCAATTTCTTATCATAGAAAATTGAGGAAGAAAAAAATTTTTGGTAAAATCAAAAAATGAAAATAAGAAAAATAATTTTACAAATTATAGCAGCTATTTTAGCAATTTGGCTGGCAAAGGAATTTCTTCCTGAAACAGAGTTTGTTTTCGAAGGAACTTTAAAAACATTAATTATAATAGGAGCTGTTTTAGGAATAATTAACGCTATCTTTAAACCTATCTTAGACTTAATTACTTTTCCTCTAAAAATTTTGACTTTTGGCCTTTTTTCTTTAATAATAATAATGTTTTTACTTTGGATAGTTGATATTCTTTTTCCTGAATTAAATATTATAGGAATAAAAGGACTCTTGAAAGCAGGATTAATTGTTTGGATTTTAAACTTTATAGCTACTAAATTATGAAAGAATATTTATATATTGGCCAAATTATTGTTTCTATTTTTTTAATTTTGTTTATTTTGCTTCAACAACGAGGAACAGCTTTGGGTTCTGCTTTCGGAGGAGGTGGAGAATTTTATCTAACCAGGAGAGGTATTCAAAAGAAACTTTTTTATCTAACAATCATTTTAGGAGGAGCTTTCATTTTGCTTTCTTTCCTGAATCTTTTGTTCTAAAATGAACTTACCCTCTCTTTCCCAATGGAAACAATTAAATAAAGTCTTATCAAAAAAAGAAAGAACGGCTTTATTTATTCTAATTTTCCTTTTTACTTTCTCTTTCTCTTTTTTGACTATTGAGTTTTATTTTTCCCATACAAAAGAAATTCCTACTTTCGGAGGAAAATTAAAAGAAGGAGTAATAGGAAGACCTTCTCTTATTAATCCTATTTATTCTACTTTAAATGACGTAGATAGAGATCTAGTTAATCTTTTATTTAGTGGTCTAATGAAATATAACGAAAAAGGAGAAATTGTGGAGGATCTGTGCAAATTTTATAAGACAAAAGAGGAAGGAAAAGTATATGAATTTTATTTAAAGGACAACATTTTTTGGTCTGATGGAAAAGAAATTACAGCAGATGATATAGTTTTTACGATCGAAGTAATAAAAGATCCAAGATATAAAAGTCCACTTAGAGCCCAATGGTTAGGAATTGAAATAGAAAAATTATCTGATAAAGCAGTTAGATTTAAATTAGAAAAAAATTATCATGCTTTCTTAGAAAATGCAACTTTGAAAATAATCCCAAAACATATCTTTGAAAACATTTCTCCCGAAAGCTTTCCTTTAACTGTCTTTAACTTACAACCTATCACTTCCGGCCCTTATAAATTCAAAGAAATAAAGCTTAATAAATCAGGTTTTATTCAATCTTACACAATTGAAAGATTTGAAAAATATTTTGGAAAAAAACCTTATCTTTCAGAAATTACCTTCTTCTTTTTTGAAAATGAGAAAGAATTAATTAAAGCTATAAAAGAAGGGAAAATTGACTCTTTTTCTCTCTCTCCAAATTTAAAAGAAGATCTAGGAAAAGTTCTTTCTGATTATAAAATATTTAAAATATCTCTTCCTCGCTATTTTGCTCTTTTTTTAAATCAAGAAAAGAATGAACTTTTAAAAGAGGAAAAAATTAGAGAAGTTCTCGCTCTTTCTACAGATAGAAAAGAAATAATTTCCAAAATTTTAAAAGGAGAAGGAGAAATTGTTACTTCTCCCCTTTTACCAAAATTTTTTTCCCTTCCTTTACCTTCTATTTCTTACAACTTTAATTTAGAAAAAGCAAAAGAAATTCTAACGGAATTAGGTTTCTCAGATGAAGATGGAGATGGTTTTTTAGAAAAAACTATTTCAAAAGAGAGAGAATTTTTATTAAAGAGAGATTTAAAAAAGGGAGATCGAGGAAAAGAAGTAGAAAAATTGCAAGAGTGTCTCTCTTCCCTTCCTGGAATTTATCCTGAAGGAGAAATTACAGGATATTTTGGCCAAAAAACAAAAAAGGCAGTTACAACTTTCCAAGAAAAGTATGCAAGTGAAATATTAGAGCCATTAGGATTAAAGAAAGGAACAGGAAAAGTAGGTCCTCTTACTCGAAAAAAAATAAATGAGATTTGCTTTCCAGCTAAAAAAGAAACAATTCCTTTATCTTTTAAGCTAATTACTGTCCAAGATTCTCAATTAGGAGAAGTTGCTAATTTGTTGAAAGAACAATGGAAGAAAGCAGGCATAAAATTAGAAGTACATCTTTTGCCTTTAAATACTCTTCAACAAAGTTATCTTAAAGAAAGAAATTATGAAATTTTGCTTTTCGGAGAACTTTTAGGGTTAATCCCTGATCCTTTTCCTTTTTGGCACTCTTCTCAAAAAGTAGATCCTGGATTAAATCTTTCTCTTTACAATTCAAAAGAAGTAGATAAAATTTTAGAACAAATCCGTCTCTCTCAAAATGAAAAAGAAAGAAGAGAAAATTATATAAAATTACAAGAGAAAATTTTAGAAGATCTTCCCGCTATTTTTCTGTACTCTCCAAACTATCTTTACTTTGTTAAAAAAGAGTTTAAAGGAATTTCTTTAGAAAAAATGAAAGATCCTTCTCAAAGATTTGCTCAAATAGAAAATTGGTATTTGAAAACAAAAAGAATATTAAAATGGTAAAAAATTCAGAGATTAAAAAATTAATAAAGAAAGCGAAGGAAAAGAAGAAAAGAACATTGAAAGAAATGAAAGATGTAATTTTAGATAAAAAATGGTTTCAAAAAGCAGATAAAAATTTACCTCTTTATTTTATGTATCGAGGTATTGATTTTAAAGGAAATTTAAGGTATGATATTACTATATTACCTCCTCTTTTGTTAGGAAAAGAGTTTCTCAAAACAAAAGGGCACAGACATTTTAAATATGAAGAAAAATATATTGTTTTAAAAGGGAAAGCCTTTTTTCTTTTGCAAAAATATAATGAAAAAAAAGATATTCTTGAGGAAATTGTTGTTTTTAAAGCTAAAAAAGGAGACGAAATTTTAATTCCCCCAAAATACGACCATGTAACAATTAACCCATCAAAAAAAACTACTTTAATTTTGGGAAATTGGATCTCTTTAAATGCAAAATCTGATTATTCCTTCTTGAGAAAAAAAGGAGGAGCTTGCTATTTTTATACTCTAAAAGGATGGATTAAAAATAAAAATTACAAAAATGTACCTGAAATAGAGTTTAAAAAGCTGAAATAAGCCGGGGTGGCGAAATTGGTAAACGCGCTAGGTTCAGAACCTAGTCCCAGAAATGGGTTGAGGGTTCGAATCCCTCCCCCGGCACATGTAAATTTCGTAATTCGTATCTCGTATATGGGAGAAAAAGAAAAAGAAAAAGAAAAAGTAATGAGAATTATCCCTCTTGGAGGTTTAGGAGAGATAGGAAGAAATATGTTACTCTTTGAAGAAAAAGGGAAGATTTTAATTTGTGATGTTGGATTAAGATTCCCTGAAGAAGATATGCCAGGAATAGATTACATTATTCCAAATACTGCTTACTTAAAAGATAAAAAAGACAAGATTGTAGGAATAATTTTTACCCACGGTCATTACGATCATATAGGAGCTCTTCCATATTTAATAGAAAGAATAGGAACAAAAATTCCTCTCTTTGCTTCACCTTTAACAAAAGGAATTATTTTAAAAAGACAAGAAGAATTTCCTCATTTACCTAAATTAAATATCTCTACTATTAAAGATGGAGATAAAATAAAATTAGGTCCTTTTGAAATAGAATTTTTCCACCAAAATCATAACATTCCCGATAATTTAGGCTTTATTTTGAAAACTGATATTGGAAATATAGTCCATACTTCAGATTTTAAGTTTGACAAAAATCCAGTAAATGATAAACCAACTGACTTTAAAAAACTTGAAAAAATCGGCAAAAGAAAAGTCTTGCTTTTAATTTCCGATTCTACCGGAGCAGAAGAAGAAGGTCATTCTTTATCAGAAAAAGAAATTTTCGAAAATCTAGAAAAAATATTTAAAAAAGCTAAAGGAAGAATAATAGCTTCTACTTTTGCTTCTTTATTAAATAGAATTCAACAATTAATCACTCTTTCTGAAAAATATGGCAGAAAAGTAGCAATAGAAGGATATTCAATGAAAAACAATGTAGAAATAGCAAGAAATTTAAAATATCTAAAAGCTCAAAAAGGAACAATTTTAGATATCAAAAAAATTCTTAAACTCCCAGATGAAAAAATAACAATATTGTGCACAGGAGCTCAAGGAGAAGGAGAAGCAGTTTTAATGAGAGCAGTAAATAGAGAACATAAATTTTTGAGATTTAAAAAAGGAGATACAGTCATTTTCTCTTCTTCTGTTATTCCTGGAAATGAAAGAACAGTTCAGATCTTAAAAGATAATATCTTAAGACAAGGAGCAAAGGTATTTCATTATAAAATGATGGACATTCACGCTTCAGGTCATGCTAGAAAAGAAGAATTAAAAGAAATGATAAAGTTAATGAAGCCTAAATTTTTTCTTCCTGTTCACGGTCAATATTCTATGCTTATTTCTCATGCAGAAATAGCAAAGGAAGCTGGAATAAAAGAAAAAAATATTGTTGTTGGAGAAAATGGAAGAGTCATTCTTTTAAAGAGAGATGAAATAAAACTTACAAAAGAAAGTGTACCCTCTAATTTAGTTTTCGTCGATGGTTTAGGAATAGGAGATGTAGGAGAAGTTGTTTTAAGAGATAGAAAGACTTTGGCAAGAGATGGAATGTTTGTTATTATTACTGTAGTAGATAGTAAAACAGGGCAAGTTAAAAATTCCCCAGACATTATCTCAAGAGGTTTTGTTTATTTGAGAGAATCAAAAAAACTTTTAAGAGAAACAAGAAAGAGAGTAATAAAGATCGTAAATTCTGCTACAGGTTCTGGGGGAGCAGTAAATTGGAAATTCTTAAAAGATGAAATTAGAAATAAAATAGGTTCATTTTTGTATAGTAAAACTAAAAGGAGACCTATGATTTTACCTGTTATTATAGAAGCTTAAAAGCTTATTTTGGTAAAAATAATGATTTAAAAATATGAGGATTTTAAGCGGCATCCAACCTACAGGAAAATTACATCTTGGAAATTATATAGGAGCTATTTCTCAGTGGATAAAACTCCAAGAAAAAAAAGAGTGTTTTATTATGATAGCTGATTTGCATTCTCTTACTATTCCTTACGATCCTAAAGAACTCCAAAAAAATATTTTAGATACCTTCTCTTCCCTTTTATCTTTGGGAATAGATTCTAACAAAACAACTATTTTCTTACAATCTGAAATAAAAGAACATACTTTCTTGTGCTGGATTTTAAATACAATTTGTAAGTTAGGAGAAATTTCAAGAATGACTCAATTTAAAGAGAAGGCTAAACAATTTAAAGAAAATGTAAATGTAGGGCTTTTAGATTATCCAGTCTTACAAGCAGCAGATATTTTACTCTACGATCCAGATTATGTTCCGGTAGGAAGAGACCAACTTCAACATATTGAATTAGCTAGAGATTTATCAAAAAGATTCAATAATAAATTTGGGGAAACTTTTAAAGTTCCGAAACCTTTAATTTTGAAAGGAAAAGAAAAAATTATGAGTCTATCAGATCCTTCAAAAAAAATGTCAAAATCAATTCCCTCTTCTTGTTTATTTTTAGATGATCCACTAAAGACAATAGAGAGAAAAATTATGAGAGCTAAAACAGACGTAGGGAAAGAAATAAAGTTCGATAAAGAAAAAAAACCTGGAATTTCAAATTTAATGGTAATTTATAGTTTCTTTTCAAAAAAGAGCTTTTCTCAAATAGAAAAAGAATTTAAAGGAAAAGGATACGCTGTCTTCAAAAAAGAAATAATAAAAGAAGTGATTAAATTTTTAAAACCTTATCAGAAAAAGAAAAGAGAGCTTTTAAAAAATAAAACTTTGTTAAAAAAGATATTAAAAGAAGGAACAAAAAAAGCTCAAAAAATAGCTTCTTTGAAGATAAAAGAAGTGGAAAAGAAAGTTGGGCTTTCCTTTTAAATTCCAAGGTCCTTTTTTGAAACTTTCACTTTTGCTTCCTTTAAGAGCTTAAAAGCTTCCTTTTTTATATCTAAAAGGTCTTTTCTTGTCTTTCCTTCAAAGCGCACTTTTATATAACTTTCTGTGTTGGAAGCTCTAAAAAGAGCCCACCCTTTTTTATAATCAATTCTTGCTCCATCTACAGCTATAAATTTGATTTTTTTCCTCTTTAAAATTTTCTTAATTCTTTCTATAATTTCAAATTTCTCTTCCTCTTTCACTTTTATAAAATATTCCTTTGAGGAAAAGTATCTCGGAAGAGAATCTATATATTCAGAAAAAGGATAATATTTTGAAGCTATTTCAGCTATCTTAAGAGAGGCGAAAATAGCATCATCTACCAAATAAAACTCTTTTGGAAAAAGAAAATGATAGGTAATCTCTCCCCCAAAAACAGCTTTCTTTTGTTTTATTTTTTCAATTACAGCTGCATGATGAGATACCGAAAAGAAAGTTTTTATTCCTCTCTTTTTCATTTCCTCTAAAAAAGCTAAAGAAGCTCGGGCACAATGAACAATTGGTCCTTT
Source organism: uncultured bacterium (assembly GCA_965552115.1). Taxonomy (GTDB): domain Bacteria; phylum Patescibacteriota; class Minisyncoccia; order Minisyncoccales; family CAZLLZ01; genus CBEVQU01. Next base: position 16,907 of record CBEVQU010000003.1, read on the forward strand.
TTTCTTCTTTATTTCTTCTCTAGCTAACATCAAAAGGCAATCGTCTCCTGAAACTACTCTTCCTTTGTCATCTATAGGGGTTACTCTATCTCCATCAGAATCGAAAGCAAAACCTAAATCAGCTTTTTCTTTAATGACAGCTCTCTTTAGATCTTTTAGGTTCTTTTCATCGTAAGGATTTGGAAGATGGTGAGGAAAATTTCCATCAAATTCACCATATAAAGTTTTAACTTTGCATTTTAATTTTTTAAAAATTTTTTCTGGAATAAAATTACAGCTTCCATTCCCCGAATCTATAAGAACCTTAAGAGGTCTTTTTAGGGAGATTTTTTGAGTAACAAAATCTATATATTCTTTTTGATAATTTTTCTTTAAAAACTTCCCTTTTCTTTTCTTTTTTTCTTTAGGGAATTTTTCCTTTAAAACTATCTCTTTTATTTTTTCTAACTCTTTTTTTATTACTTCTTTAATTTCTTTTCCTTCTCTCTTGCATAAACAGAGACCATTATATTCTTTTGGATTATGAGAACCTGAAATCATTATCCCTCCTCCTGCTTTCTCTTTCAAAATACTAAAGAAAAATAAAGAATCTGGGGCGATCCCTATATCAATTACATCTTTTCCTTCTTCTAAAATTGCTTTTTTAATTGCTTTAAAAAGAAAAGGAGAGCTTAATCTTGGATCTCTTGATATCACTACCTTTTTTATTTTTGGAAATAAAATTAAAAAAGCTTTTGCTATCTTTGAAACCACCTCTTCATTAAGCTCTTTAGGATAAACTCCCCTTATATCATAAGCTCTGAATATGAAAGGGTTGATTTTTTTCATAAATGAATTAAAAATAAAGTGAAACTTTCTTTATTTTATCTTAAAATCTATGGCTTTTTCAATAGGAATAATTGGACTTCCAAACGTAGGAAAATCAACTCTTTTTAAGATTTTAACAAAAAAAGAAGTAAAAATAGATTCATATCCTTTCACTACTATAGATCCTAATGTCGGAAAAGTAGCCATTCCAGACAAAAGATTAGAAAAGTTAGCTAAAATTATTAAACCTGAAAAAGTAACTCCACCCTTCTTAGAATTCATAGATATAGCCGGATTAGTAAAGGGAGCTCATAAAGGTGAAGGTTTGGGAAATCAATTTCTTTCCCATATAAGAGAGTGTGATGCTATCGTAGAGATTGTAAGAGCTTTTAAAAGAAAGGATGTCCAACATGTAGAAGGGGAAATTAATCCCAAAAGAGATATAGAGATCATAGAAACAGAGCTTTTAATGAAAGACTTAGAACAAACAGAAAGAGCATTAGAAAAATATAAAAAAATAAAAGAAGAGCAAGAAAGAGTGATATTTTTAGAAAAAATAAAGGATTCTCTCTCAAAAGGCATTCCTCTTAGAAATTTATCTTTCCAAGAAAAAGAAAAAAAATTCCTAAAAGAATATAATTTTTTAACTTATAAACCAATTCTTCATCTCTTAAATACAGATGAGGAAAATTTTCAAAAAGATAAATTTTTTAAAATAAATCTTAAATTAGAAGAAGAACTTCTCTCTCTTTCAGAAAAAGAGAAAGAAGAATTAAAACTAGAAAGCAAAATTGACCTTTTAATTTTAGAAAGCTACAATATATTAAATCTCCTTACTTTTTATACTATAGAAAAATTGAAGGAAATCAGAGGATACTTGCTAAAAAAAGGAGAAAATGATATTTTAAAGGGAGCAGAGAAAGTTCATTCAGATTTTAAGGAAAAATTTAAGAGAGCTGAAGTAATTTCTTTTGATAAATTTATCCAAAATCCTTCCCTTTTAAAATTAAAAGAAGAAGGGGAAATCAAAATTGTAGGGAAAGATTATTTAATAAAAGACGGAGATATTATAAAATTTATAATATGAGATATTATGAATTAGCTTATCTTATTACCCCTGACTTGTCAGAAAAAGAAGCGAAAGATTTAAAAGAAGAAATTAATTCCCTCATCCAAGAAAGAGGAGGAATTTTAGATGTGAAAGAAGAAAGTTTTACCAAAAAAGAACTATCTTATCCTATTAAAAAGAAAAAAGAAGCTTGGTTTACCTTTGTCGATTTTTATTTTCCCCCAGATAAAATAGAAGAGTTTAAAAAAAATCTAGAAAAAAGAAGTCAAATTTTAAGAGTTTTAGTTTTCCAAAAAAAGAAGCCTGTTTCAGAAAAGGTCTTAGAAAAAAATCCCAAGGATAAAAATGTATCTCAATAAAGTCTTTTTAATAGGGAGATTGGTAGCAGATCCTGAATTAAAAACCACTCCCCAGGGACAATCGGTATGTAATATAAGAATAGCAACTAACAGAATCTGGGTAGATAAAAACTCTGGAGAAAAAAAAGAGGAGACAGAATATCACGATGTGATTTTATGGAGAAGATTAGCAGAAATAGCTTCTCAATTCTTGAGTAAAGGGTCTTTGGTATTAATTGAAGGGAGATTGAGAACTAGAAATTGGGAAGATTCTTCAGGTTTAAAAAGATACAAAACTGAAATTATAGCAGAAAGAATGCAATTGGGTCCTAAATCTACTAAAGTAGGGGCTGAAGAGAAACCAGAAAAAGAAGAAATACCTATTATTGAAGAAAATCCTCCTGAAGAATTAGATTTAAAAGATATTCCATTTTAGGAAAACTCTTATGATGAATTGTTATTTTTGTCAAAGAAATATCAAAGAAATAGATTTTAAAGAAACAGAAGTACTAAAGAGGTTTTTATCAAAACAATATAAAATAAAGCCGAGAAAAAAAACCGGCCTTTGCGCTAAACATCAAAAACAATTAGCTCGAGCAGTAAAAAGAGCTCGCTTTCTTGCTTTACTTCCTTACACTCCTCTCTGAAAAAGATTTTTTAATTTGATTTAAGATTTCTTCTTTCAATCTTGGATTTTGTTTTAAAGCTTCTCTCACCTTCTCTAATCCTACTCCTATTTTTTTCTCTTTAAAGAAGAAGGTGTTTCCTTTCTTTTTTATAATATTTTCTTTTAAACCTAAATTAATAATTTCAGAAACTTGAGAAATACCCTCATCATAATAAATATCAAATTCTGCTACTTTAAAAGGAGGAGAAAGTTTATTTTTAACTACTTTAGCTTTTATTCTTGAACCTATAATTTCTGTACCTCTTTTTATTTGGGCTATTCTTTTTAAATTTATTCTAACAGAAGAATAAAATTTTAAGGCTAATCCTCCTGGAGTAGTTTCAGGTTGTCCAAAAGCTACTCCTATTTTCATTCTTGTTTGGTTTAAAAAAACAACAGCTGTCTTTTTCTTTGATACTTCAGAAGATAATTTTCTCAAAGCTTGTGACATTAATCTTGCTTGTAATCCTATTTGAAATTCTCCCATCTCCCCTGCAATCTCAGCTTTTGGAGCTAAAGCAGCAACAGAATCTACTACAATTGCATCTATCTTTCCCGATCTAACTAAAGTTTCTAAAATCTGTAAAGCTTCTTCTCCTGAATTTGGTTGAGATATTAGGAGTCTTCCAACATCTACTCCGATTCTTTTTGCCCATTCTGGATCAAAAGCATGTTCTGCATCAATAAAAGCAACTTCTCCCCCCATTTTTTGGGCAGAAGCTAAAATATGTAAAGCTAATGTTGTTTTTCCCGAGCTTTCGGGTCCAAAAATTTCTATCACTCTTCCTCTTGGTATTCCTCCTATTCCTAAAGCTAAATCTAAAGAAAGAGAGCCTGTCGGAATAACAGAAACTTTTGCTACTTTTTCCTCTTTCAATCTCATTATCGCTCCTTCTCCAAATTTTTTCTTGATTTCTTCTAAAACCTCTTTTAATTGGTCTTTTTTATTTTTGTCTTTTTTCTTCATTTCTTTATTTTAAATTATTTTCAGTTTCATTTAAATTATCATTTTCATTTAAATTCTCTTTTTCCAAATCTTCTTGAGTAAGATAAACCTCTCTCGGTTTTGCTCCCTCCTGAGGGCCAACTACCCCTCTTTCTTCCAAAAGATCTATTAATCTAGCTGCTCTTGCATATCCTATTCTTAATTTTCTTTGAAGCAAGGAGGCGGAAGCTTTTCTTTGTTGAATTACAATCTCTTTTGCTTTCTCATACAATGGATCTTCCCCTTCGAAATAAACTAAGTTTTTTTCTTCTTCCTCTTTTGTTAAAGCCTCCTTTAAACCTTGCTCTAACTCTTTTTCTGTTTCTTTTTTCTCAAGAGATTGAGATTTTATAAAATCAATTACTCTTTTTACTTCTCTTTCTGAAACAAAAGCTCCTTGGGCTCTCTTTGGCTTAGAAGTATCAGAAGATAAAAATAGTAGATCTCCTTCTCCTAATAATTTTTCTGCTCCTGCCATATCTAAAATTGTTCTTGAATCTACTTGAGAAGCTACTTGAAAAGCTATTCTTGAAGTAATATTTGCTTTAATTAATCCTGTGATAATTTCTACAGAAGGTCTCTGAGTAGCTACTACTAAATGAATACCTACTGCTCTCGCCATTTGAGCAATCCTTACAATGAAAGACTCTATCTCTCTCCCTTTAGCTACCATCAAATCAGCTAATTCATCTATGATTAAAACAATATAAGGTAAATAAGGGATTTTTTCTTTTGAATTTTTATTTTTTCTTTCGATTAATTTATTAAAAGATTCTATATTTCTGGCTTTAAATTCAGAAAGAAGATCAAATCGTCTTTCCATCTCCATTACTAACCATTTTAAAGAAGCTACCACTTTGTTAACATCTAAAATGACAGGGCAGAGTAAATGTGGAAGACCTGAGTAAACATTGAATTCTACTCTTTTTGGATCAATTAAAATAAATTTCAATCTCCAAGGAGGATTTTTATAAAGGAAACTTATTATTAAACTATTCAAAAATATCGTCTTTCCACTTCCTGTAGAACCTGCTACTAATAAATGAGGCATCTTACCCAAATCAGCATAAAGAGGCTCTCCGCTCACATCCTTTCCAATAGTAAATAAAAGAGGTTTTGGGCTTTGTTGGAAAAAAGGATTTTCAAGTAAATCTCTTAATCTTACTTTTACTCTTTCTTTATTGGGAACTTCTATACCAACAAGACTTTTCCCTGGAATAGGAGCTTCAATTCTAATTGGATGAGCAGCTAAAGCTAAAGCTAAATTACTAGATAAGGCTGTAATTTTCGAGAGCTTTATTCCTTCAGCTGGTTTAACAGCATACTGAGTTACAGTAGGTCCTATTTTCACTTCCTCCACTTCAACTGGAATCCCAAAATTCTCTAAAGTTCTTTTTATTAAAAGAGAGTTGGACTTTATATCTCCACTATCTGGCCTTCCTTTCTCTCGTTCAAGTAAAGAAAGAGGAGGAAATTTAAAAGAGGAAATTTGGAGAATTTTTCTTTCTTTTTCAATTTCCCTTTCTTTTTTCTTTAAAGGAATTGTAATTTTTACAGGCTCCTTAAAAATAGGTTTTTTAAGAATTTCTTTTTTCTTGAAAACTGCTTTCTCCTTTACTTTTATTTCTTTTTCAGGAATTTTTTCTTTTTCTTTCTTGAAAAAGATAAGTTTTAATCTATCAGAGAAAGGATAAATTAAAATTAAAACTCCAATAAGAAAAATTACAAAAAAAACCAAAAAGCTTACAATTTTATTAAAAAAATTTAGTACAAAAAAAGTGACAATGTATCCTATATACCCACCCGATTTCTTATCTAAGGATATAGAAGAAATCATTCCAGATATTCCAATAACTAAAAAAAGTAAAACTAAAAATATCTGAGGCCATTTCTTTCTGAAAGAAGTAATTCCCCACAAAGTAAAAAGAGCACTTAAAATAAGAACAAAAGGAAGTAAAAAAATAGCTTTTCCTAAAATAAAATAGAAACCTCTAAAAAGAATCTCTCCTCCTTTCCCAGCTGCTTTAAAAAAACTCAAAATTAAAATTACAGAAACCAAAAAAAGGAGTAAAGAAAAAATCCACCTTTTAAGAGTATCAGGTAATATCTTTCTTTTTTTATTTTTTTATTTTTCTTTTTCTTTTTCATTTTCATTTGTCTTTCTAAAACCTGTACCAGCAGGAATCAATCTCCCTAAAATGACATTTTCCTTCAATCCTCTCAATTTATCTTCCTTCCCTTCCAAAGCTGCTCTTATTAGAACTCTTGAAGTTTCTTGGAAAGAAGCAGCAGATAAAAAGCTATCGGTCGTAAGAGCTACTCTTGAAATTCCTAAAATTATTTGTTGAAAAGTGGCAGGTTTCTTTCCTTTTGATTTTAATTTTTCATTTTCTTCCAACAAAAGAGGTTTCTCAACGATTTCTCCTGGGAGAAAATCACTCTCTCCAGGGTTTTTAACTTTTAATCTTGAAAACATCTGTCTTATTATAATTTCAATATGTTTATCATGAATATCTACGCCTTGAGAAGCATAAATTCTCTGGACTTCTTTTAAAATATACTTTTGAGTCCTTTCTGCCCCCACCAGCTTAAACAATTTCTTCACATCTATATTTCCTTCACACAATTGATCTCCTTTCTTTATTTCTTGTCCTTTTTTTACCCATATAGCACTTTCTGGAGGAATTTTATATTCAATTATCTTATTTGGATTTTTCGCCTTCACTTTTATTATTTTCTTTTTCTTATCTACTTCAACTACTTTTCCATCAGAAAGAGAAAGAACTGCTTCTCCTGAAACAGATCTTGCCTCAAATACCTCCTCTACTCTAGGAAGACCTTGAGTAATATCTCCTCCTCCTGCTACTCCTCCTGTATGAAAAGTCCTTAAAGTTAATTGAGTACCAGGTTCTCCAATAGCTTGAGCTGCTACTATTCCAACTGCTTCCCCTAACTTGATTAATCGATTATTTCCTAAATCCCATCCATAACACTTCTGACAAACTCCTCTTTTTGTTTTACAAGTTAAAGGACTTCTTACTCTTATTTCCTCTATTTTTTCTTCAATTATTTTATCGGCTTTCTCCCAATCTATAATTTCTCCTTTTTGGACAATTAATTTTCCTTTCCTGTCTTTCACATCTTCTGCTACTGTTCGTCCTATAATCTTGAATATAAAATCTTGCCCAATTTCTTCAGCCTCTTTTCTTGAAACTATAATTCCTTTTCTATCTTTACAATCTTCTTCTGTTACTATTACCTCATGAGCAACATCTATCAATCTTCTAGTTAAATATCCTGCTTTAGCTGTCCTTAAGGCTGTATCTACTGTTCCCTTTCTCGCCCCATGAGTTGAGATAAAGTATTCCAAGACATTAAATCCTTCTTTATAAGAACTTTTAACAGGCAACTCTATTATTTCTCCTAAAGGATTTGTAACTAATCCCTTCATTCCTGTCATCTGAATAGGTTGAATCCAAGAACCTCTTGCTCCAGAATCTACCATACAATAAACTGGACCTAAGGGAGGTAAAGTCTTTTTCACTAATTCTTCTATTTTCATTTTTACCCTTTGCCAAACCTCAATTATCTGAGATCTTTTTTCCTCTGGAGAAAGAAATCCTCTCTTAAAATTTCTTTCTATTTCTTTTACCTCTTTTTCTGCTTTCTCAATTATTTTCTTTTTCTCTTTAGGAACAATTAAATCATCCATCCCCCAAGAGATGCCCGACAAGGTAGCGTATTCAAATCCTAACTCTTTAATCTTATCTAAATAAGGTTGGGGATCTTTTATTTGAGCTCTTTCGATAATAAAAGTTATGATCTTACTCAATTCCTTTGAATTTATTTGCTTGTTCTGAAAGGGAACCTGGCTGGGTAAAACATTATTAAAAATAATCCTTCCTGCGCTAGTTTGAATAAGTTTACCTTCTATTCTTACTTTTATTTTTGCCCTTATATCTATATCTCCTGCTTCCAAAGCAAGAAGCGCTTCTTCTTTATCTGAGAAAATTTTTCCTTCTCCTTTAGCTCCTTCCTTAATAGTTGTTAACCAATAGCATCCCAAAATGATATCTTGAGTAGGATTAACAATAGGAAGACCGGTAGCAGGTTTTAGTAAATTTTTAGTCGAAATCATCCTCTCTCGGGCTTCTTTTTGGGCTTCTTCTGAGAGAGGTAAAAAGACTGCCATTTGATCTCCATCAAAATCTGCATTATAAGCTTTACAAACAAGAGGATGGATTCTAATAGCTTTTCCCTCAATTAAGACAGGATAAAAAGCTTGAATTCCTAATCTATGAAGGGTAGGAGCTCTATTTAATAAAACTAATTTATCTTTTACTACTTCCTCTAAAATAGCCCATATAATATCTTCTCCTTTCTCTATCAGTCTTGAAGCTGCTCTTGTATTATAAGCTAACTCTCTATCTAAAATTCCTTTAATCACAAAGGGTTTGAAAAGTTCTAATGCCATCTTTTTTGGAAGGCCTACTTGATAAAGTTTTAATTCAGGCCCTACTACAATAACTGATCTTCCAGAATAATCTACCCTCTTTCCTAAAAGATTCTGCCTAAAATGACCTTGTTTTCCTCTCAACATATCAGCTAAAGATTTCAATAATCTTCTTTCTCCAGAGGAAGCTTTGGTAGTCTGGCTTTTTCTCATTGAATTATCTATTAAGGCATCTACTGCTTCCTGAAGCATTCTTTTTTCATTTCTTACAATTACTTCTGGGGCTCCAATTTCTAAAAGATATTTTAATCTATTATTTCTGTTAATAATTCTTCGATATAAATCATTTAAATCAGAAGAAGCAAACCTCCCCCCATCTAATTGAACCATCGGTCTTAAATCAGGGGGCAAGACAGGTAAAACCGTCAAAAACATCCATTCTGGTCTAATACCTGCTTTCTTCATTCTAGAAAATAGCCTTAATCTCAAAAAAGCTTTTTTCTTATTTATATTTTTTTTCTTCTCTAAATCATCTCTTATTTTTTGAATCTCTTTATCTAAATCTATTTTTTCAAATATTCTTCTTAAGGTTTCAGCTCCGGTCCCTGCTTTAAAAATTTCCCCATATTTCATAGATAAAGCTCTGTATTCTATTTCAGATAAAATCTTAAAGGGTTTCAAACTTAAGATTTCTTCTCTTGCTTTTTCAAAAAGGACTTTTAATTTTTCTATTTCTTTTTTCTTTTTTCCTTTTATTTTCTGTTTATATTCTTTCTCTAGCTTCTCTAAAGCCTCTTTTTTCATTTTCTCATCCACTTCCTCAATAATATAAGAAGCAAAATATATTACTTTTTCTAGTTGAGGAGCAGGTATATTCAAAATTAATCCCATCGCAGATGGAATTCCTCTCAAAAACCAAATATGAGAAACGGGAGCAGCTAATTTTATGTGCCCCATCCTCTCTCTCCTTACAGTTGAACTTGTCACTTCTACTCCACATCTATCACAAACCACTCCTTTAAATCTTATCCCTCTATACTTTCCGCAATAACACTGGTAATCTTTTTCAGGTCCAAAAATTCTTTCGCAGAACAAACCATCCTTTTCTGCTCTTTGAGTTCTATAATTGATGGTTTCAGGTTTCAAAACTTCCCCATGTGACCAGGAAAGAATTTCTTCAGGAGAAGCTAATTTTATAATGACTGATTCAAAAGAGGATGTTTGTCTCATTTTTTAATTTTTTTACTTTTCTTTTCTAAATCAACTTTCTCTTTCAAAATAATATTTAAAGCTAAAGATTTTAATTCAGCTACTAAAAGATTAAAAGAAGCAGGTATGCTAGGATTTTTTATTTTTTCTCCTTTCAAAATTGCTTGATAAGCTGCTGCTCTCCCTGGAACATCATCTGATTTGATAGTAAGCATTTCTTGGAGTGTATAAGCTGCTCCATGTCCTTCCAAAGCCCAAACTTCCATCTCTCCTAATCTTTGACCGCCAAATTGAGATTTTCCTCCAAGAGGTTGTTGAGTGATTAAGGAATAAGGTCCAATAGATCTCATATGAATTTTATCTTCAACCATATGGATTAATTTCATCATATAAATGTAACCTACTGTCACTTTCTGTGGAAAAGGAAGGCCTGTCATTCCATCATATAAGACAACTTTCCCATCTTCTGGAAGACCTGCTTTTTTTAATTCTTCCTTTATTTCTTTTTCCGTTGCTCCAGAAAGAGCAGGAGTTACAGCCTTGTATCCTAATTTTTTAGCTGCAAGTCCTAAATGAGTTTCTAAAATTTGTCCGATGTTCATTCGAGAAACTACACTTAGAGGATTTAAAATAATATCTACAGGAGTTCCATCTTCTAAATAGGGCATATCTTCTTCAGGTAAAATGATTGAAATTACTCCTTTATTTCCATGCCTTCCTGCTAATTTATCTCCAGCTTCTATTTTCCTAAAAGTAGCAATTTCAACCTCAATCCTTTTTATAATTCCAGGTTCCAAAGGATAACCTTTTTCTCTTTCAAAAATTTTTACTCCAACAACTCTTCCTCTTTTACCATGTTCTAATAATAAAGAAGTATCTTTAACATCTTTGGCCTTTTCTCCAAAAATAGCTCCCAATAATCTTTCTTCTGCAGTTAAATCTGCCTTCCCTTTAGGAGAAATCTTTCCAACTAAAATATCATTTGCTTCCACTTCAGCTCCAATTCTCACAATCCCTTCTTCATCTAAATCTTTTAATTTTTCTTCAGAAACATTTGGAATATCATAAGTTGTCATTTCAGGCCCTAATTTTGTCTCTCTTACATCACAAGTGAAATTTTCAATATGAATTGAAGAGAAAACATCATCTTTTACTAATCTTTCTGAAATAACTATTGCATCTTCATAATTTCCTCCTCTAAAAGGTAAAAAAGCTACCAATAAATTTTTTCCTAAAGCTAATCTTCCATTTTTAACAGCCCCTCCTTCGGCTATTATATCTCCTTTTTTAATTTTTTGACCTAATTTTACAACTGGTCTCTGATGAAAGCATGTATATTGGTTTGTTCTTGAAAAAGTTCTTAAATGATAGTTTATTTCCTTACCTGATTTTGTCTTAATTTTAATATGGGAAGCATCAACCTCTATCACCTTTCCATCTTCTTCAGCTATAATTACCTGACCTGAATCTCTAGCCACTTTTTCCTCTACTCCTGTCCCTACTAAGGGATCTTCAGGTAAAACTAAAGGAACAGCTTGTCTTTGCATATTAGAGCCCATTAAAGCTCTATTAGCATCATCATTTTGTAAAAAAGGAATAAGAGAGCTACTTACAGAAAGAAATTGTTCAGGGGAAACATCAATAAAATCTATTTTCTCTTTCTCTATTTCTCCGGGAACCCCTCTTATCCTCGCTTCTACTCTTTCTTCTAAAATATTTCCTTTTTCATCTAATTTTGTTCCCCCATGAGCAATGTTATATCTTTCTTCTTCAAAAGCAGATAAATAATGAACTTTTGAAAAGTCAACTTTTCCTTTTTCTACTTTAAAATAAGGAGTTTCAATAAATCCAAATGGATTAATTTTGGCAAAGCCAGCTAAATATCCCACCAATCCTATATTCGGCCCTTCAGGTGTCTGAATAGGACAAACTCTTCCATAAGCTGAAGGTTGAACATCTCTCACTTCAAAACCTGCTCTTTCTCTTGTTAATCCTCCAGGTCCTGTAGCTACTAGTCTTCTTTTGTGTTCTATTTCAGCTAAAGGATTTTCATTATCCATAAATTGAGAAAGAGCTCCTGTAGCAAAAAAACTTTTCACTACTGCCATAAAGGGCCGAGAATTGATAAGTTGGGAAGGGGTCATTGTTTCTTTTTCCAATATAGACATTCTATCTTTGATTATCCTTGCCATTCTAGCCAATCCCACTCTCAATCTGTTTTGCAAAAGCTCCCCAATCGCTCTCACTCTTCTGTTCCCTAAGTGATCTATCTGATCTGGCTGACTAAAAGGATCGTTATTTAATCTTATTATCTCTCTGATAGTACAAATGACATCCTCTTTTCTTAAAATCCTATCTTCTTTTTCTATAAGATTATTTTTTATTTTCTCTTCATCTTCTTTCCTCCTAGATTCAGGTAATCTCTGCCACATCTTCCACCTCCCCACTTTTGACAAATCATATCTTTCAAAATTAAAAAACATATTCTCTATTAATTCTTTAGCAGTATCTGGGAAAGCTATCTCTCCTGGTCTTAATCTTTTATAAATCTCAACTAAAGCTTCTTTTTCATCTTTAGTATTGTCTCTCTTTAAAGTCTCTTTGATATATTTTGTTTCTCCTTTATCAACATCTGAAAAAATTTCTAAAATTTCTTTTTCTGAAAACCCTAAAGCTTTCAAAAGACAGGTTACTGGTACTTTTCTTTTTCTGTCAATTTTTACAGATATTACCCCTGATTTTTCCGTTTCAAATTCTAACCAACTTCCTCTATTTGGAATAATCTTTGCTCCAAAATACTTTCTTCCTCCATATTCATTAGCTAAAAAAAAGCATCCAGGACTCCTTATTAACTGAGAAACTACAACTCTTTCTACTCCATTAATAATAAAAGTTCCTCTTTCTGTCATTTGAGGAAAATCTGTCAAAAAAATCTCTTGCTCTTTTGATTTTTTTGTTCTAAGATTTACTAACTTTACTTTTACTTTAAGAGGAGCAGAATAAGTATCTTCGTTTTCTTTAGCCTCAATATCTGATTTATAGTTCGGAGGTCCAAATTTGTAATCTAAAAAATATAATTCAAATTCTTTTTTTGTATAATCTCTAATAGGAGAAATTTCCTCAAAAAGCTCCTTTATTCCCACATTCAATAACCAATTCCAGCTCTCTTTCTGATGAGCTAATAAATAAGGCAGATTAAATCGCCTTTTTACTTTTGAGAAATCTTTAATTTTCATAAAACAAAAAAGCTTTCAAGATAGCTCTTTTTATTTTAAAAATTTTCAAAAAAAAGTCAATGGAAAATAAATCATTCCTCTTCCTCACTTTCTCCTTCTGATTTCTCTCCTTTTAGTTCTTCCAATTTCTTTTTTACTTCTAAATTATCTGGATTCAATTCTAAAACTTTCTCTAAATAAGATATAGCTTTTTCCTTATCTCCTTTCTTTTCATAAGCTAAAGCTAAAGAAAACAAAGAATTGGAATGATTAGGAAAAATAGACAACACTTTCTCAAATTGCAAAATGGCTGAATCTAACTCATCTTTATTAAAATAAACTCTTCCTAACTGAAAGTTAGCCTCAATATGACTTGGATTTTGAGCCAAAATCTCTTTTAATTTTTCGATTGCTTTTTCTGAATTTCCTTCTTCTTCAAAAACTAAAGCTAATTGAACTTTAGCATCTAAATAATCTTCTTTTAGATTAATAGCTTTTTCAAATTCCTCTTTTGCTTTACCTAACTCTTTTTTTCTAAAATACAATTTTCCTAATTCAGTATGCAAAACAGGATTGACAGGCTCTAATTCAATTGCTTTTTCAAAAAATTTAATAGACCAATCGACAGCTGATAAATTTCCAGAAATAAAAGACAAATCTCGATAAAGGACGGCTAAACTCTCTTTTGGAAAAATCCAATTCGGAGACAACTCTACTGCTCCTTTAATTTTTATTCCTCTCACTTCAACCCCTCTTAATTGAGAAATAGCATTCTGAAAAGAGTTTAAAATTATAGCTTGGTCTTGCTCTCTTTGAGATTTTTGAATCTCTTGTTGAGCTCTTCTCAAGTAAGTATTAGCTAAGATAGTTTTATAGCGAGCAGAATTTGAATTAAATTTTACAGCTTTTTCTTGAAGATTTATTTTTTGAGAAATATCTGAAACTTTTTGAGAAAGATTAAGATAATACTCTCCTCGCCAAATATTTGAAATTTTCCATCCTCCAATGAAAAAAGAAATAATTAATATCACCACTACACTTCCAAAAACTAAACTAATTTCTGGTATTTTTTTATAAGAAATGCTAAATGTCTTCTTCTCTCCTTCTTTTACCAAGAGAGCAAGGAAAGCCCAAAATAAGAAAGAAAGGGTAAAATTTTGATAATAGAAAATTTGAGTCAAAAATAAAACAAAAAACACTAAAAAGATTGTCAAAAAAGAAGAATTTTTTTCTCTAAAGAAATTAAAAATTCCAATCTTTAAAGCTAAAATTATCGAAATCAAATAGAAAAGGAAACCTAAAATTCCAAAAGAAGCTAAAATTTCCGAAAAATGAGAACCTGATCTATTAAATCGGATTGTCCAAAAAGGAGTTTTATTTAATTCTTTATCTTTAAATTTTAAATAGTCGTAAAAATAAGTAGAAGGGCCAGATCCTAAAACAGCAAACTTTACACTTGAAGAAATGCTTTTTAGAGAAATTCTCCAGCTTTCTTTAAAGGGAAGATTAACTTCTCTTTGAAAAACTAAAAGAGAGAAATTAGATAATAAAAAGACGGAAATTACAATTAAAATAGATAAAGGTAAAAGAAGTCTCTCAATCTTTTGTCTATAAATCTTTGAAAAAAGAGTAAATATTAAAAACAAAAAGAGACAGATAATTAGTAGAACCTCAACCTTCTTTATTCCTCCAATAGAAATAATAAAAAGAGCTAAAGCTAAAGTAATTGCTAAAAAGAAAGTCTTTTTCCTTTCTCTTTTTAAATCAACTTCCATTAAATTAACTAAATAGACTGGCATCAGACAAACCAAGAAAAGAGAAAAGCTTTCTAAAGAACCTACAGGATTAAAAAGAATTCCTTGAAAGATAGAAATTTTAAAAACTTTCTGCCAAATTCCAAAAATAGAAAAGATAGTTATTATCTCTCCTATAAAAGAGGAAAGAATTAAAAGAGTAAAAAGAGTGCTTATTTTTCCTTCCTCTAAATTAGAAAGAAAGAGATAAAAAAGAAAGAAAATTAAAAGAGAAAGAAATCCCTGGGAATATCGAGGGTTAAATCCCCAAAAAGAAAAATATCTATCTATTGAAAAAAGAGTAGAAAAAGCTCCAACTAAAACAAAAAGGAATAAGAAGAAGGTAATAAAACTCTTTTTTATCTTTATTTCTTTTTCAAAAACGAATTTCAAAAACCAAAAGATAACTGAAATTAAAACTAGAAAGAAAAATAAAATAAATTTGTTCGTTTCCAAAACCTCGAAAGTAATTGGAAGAAAAAACAAAGGTAAAAGAAAAAAGAGTAAATAAAGGGAAATTTTCGAAATTTTACTAAATATTTTTTCCATATTTTTATTTTTATTTTCAATCTAATTTTTATTATATATTTTCTGAAAACTTTCTCAACTTTTTCACGAACCTTTTCGTTTTCTATTCAGAGCCCCCTTCTAAGGGTTCGATTTCGGAAGATTCAATTTCTGTTTGATTTTCAGATAAACTTTCATTCGTTTGTTGAGATGTATCAGGAAAATCAAGACTCTCTACTTGGGAAGAATTCTCATAAGAATCATTTAATCTTGTTTGTTGTGAAACATTTTCATCTAATTGAGAGGAATTTTCAGAAAGATTATTTGCCGAATTTTCTTGTATTATATTTTCTTCTGATGACTGGCTCTCTGAATTCTCTGGAAAAATCTCCTGTTTTTCCTCTTGCTGATTGCTAGACTCTTCTTGGAAAAGATTTTCTTCTTCACTTGCTTGATAATTTGTTTCCTCTCGATTCTTTTCAGATTCCCCTAACCCTTCCTCGGATTCTTCTGACTGATTCTCTCTGGTTGTCTCTTGAAGCTCTGGGTTTGTTTCATTATTATCTGTCATCTGATTTACTTCTTCTTGTGGTTGATTTACTTGTTCTACTTGATTAGAATCACCCATTCCCTCTTGCTCTGTTGTTATAGGAACAACTCCACCAGTACTTCCTCTATCTATCTCTGTTTGATTATTTCTTCTTAATATTTCTTTTAAAATCTCTTCATTAATACAAGTTTTGCCAAGACATATCTCTTTAGCTTTTAATTTTTCTACCTCTAAAACTCCTTTTTCATTTACTATCAATCCTAATTCTGATAATTTGCCCGCTAAACCTTCGAAGATTATTTCTCCATTTTCATTCACAGTTAAAGTAAGTTTTTTCAAATTCTTATAATTTTCTTGAACTACCTTAAGTAATACTACCGAAAGCTTTGGATAATCTACACTTTCTGGTTCCCCTTCTTTGTTTAAAAAGACTAATTCAGGGAATATTTCATTTACTTCCTCTGCTATTAAACCAAAATCTTTAGTTCCTGGAATTCCACTTCTTTCATTCCATACAAACCAAACAGGTCTTAAATTCAATATTCTCTCTGAGTCAATATTGTAATCTTCTAAAATATTTTTATATTTAAGAGAAGAAGTTACATACATAATTCTTCCATCTGACGATGATCTCACTAAATAATTTCCGCTTCCTGAAGGGAGATGAGTGAAATAAACTTGTGAAAGAGCTCTTAAAAATCCTTCTGTAGTAATACCCCCTTCTCCCTCTTTTCCTTCTTGTACATACAATCCTTCTGGGCCAACGTTTAATCCACCATCTACATACAAGTTATTTTTAACTTGTAAATTCTCCCAAACATCTATAGTTCCTACTGCCAAATCTCCAATATGAGCTAAAGGTGCATCAATTCCAGGAACATCTAAAATGGTAAGCGTATCTCCAACTTGAGCTGTAACAAAAACATATTTTCCAGAAACAAAAACTCCCGTAGCTCCATCGAGATAAGGAGTAGTTGAGATTGCCCTTACTATCTCAGGAGCAGAAGGACGGAAAACATCTACTATGGTGAGAGAATCTGCACTTATTGCTGCAACATAAGCATATTTTCCAGAAACATATACTCCTGAAGCTCCATCTAAAGCCGGACCTGTAACAGAACCTTTAAGAGAAGGAGCAGAAGGATCCCCTATATCTACAATAGTAAGCCTGTCGCTACTTGCTGCTGCAATATAAGCATAACTTCCAGAAACATATATTCCTAAAGGCTCATTTAAATAAGTAGTGCTCGCATATGATCCTGCCACATCAGGAGAGGTAACATCTGAAATGTCTACTGTTGTAATTCTATCCCCATATCTACAAGTTACATAAGCATATTCTCCTCTCACATATATACCTGTTGCCCCATCAAGATTTGTAGAATCTTGTAAAGAAGAAATTAATTGAGGAGAAACAGGGTTCGAAATATCTATAATAGTAAGTCTATCTACTTCTTGTGCTACAACATAAGCATATCTTCCAGAAACATATATTCCTGAAGCTCCCTCTAAATAAGTAGAAGAACAATAACTTCCTTCTATCTGAGGAGAAGAAGGATCAGAAATATTTATCACAGTAAGACAAGCCTCTTTCATAGCTGTGACATAAGCGTATTCTCCAGAGACATATACTCCTCCTATATCTCTCAAACCTGCACCAGTAATATATCCTAAAATTTGAGGCTCTTCAATTTCTGAAAAATCTACAATTGTAAGATAATCAGATGATTTAACAAAAGCATATTTCCCAGAAATATAAATCCCTGTAGCTGCGTTCAAATAAGTGCCGCTTGAAACATAACTCGTGATCTCGAGTCCTTCACTTGGACAAATAAGAAAATTTCCCCCGTATAGACTCAATTTCTCCGGCGGTGCATTTGTCCCTATTCCTACCCTATTTGTTGAAGTATTTACAAATATCTCGTTATCGTTTCCTAATCTTACATTTCCATTATCATAGAAAATATGCTGAACTGTTCCTGCATCTAATATTCGAAAATCTCCGGTGCTATTCAGATCGATATTAAAATTATAACCTCCTACATTAATTTCGGTAGTAGCATCTAAATCTAAAGTATCTTGAAATTGAGCGAAATCTAGAGAATCACTCTTAACCTTGAATGTTAAAACATCATCTGCTGTAAAATTAACATCAATTCCTGTTCCTTCTGCAAATT
>CBEVQU010000004.1:0-32769 GCA_965552115.1 uncultured bacterium
GTTTTTCTTTTTTTAATTGTTGGAGTTTTTCTGTTTTTCCGTTTCCTTCTAAAAGGATAAGAGCAAATTGGGCAGATTTATTCTCTTCCATTACTCCTTTTGCTGAAATTACTGAGACTTCTATCGGAATTTCTTTCTGTTCTAATGTTCTCTTTGTATCAAGTAGTATTGTTTCTATATCTCTCGGTACCTCACACACATATATCCCTCCCTCATTGGGCTGGGCTAGCCCAGAGTATTTACTATTTTAATAAACACTCTGGGCTAGCCCATTCTCTCCCCTATTTTAAAAGAGCTTCTATCTTTAGAATAATCTTTTAAAAATTCTTTGTCAAGCTTCAATAAAGGAGAAGTCTTTAGCTTTTTATCTCTTTTATTTCAATCTCTGTAAAAGTTTGCCTATGTCCTTTTTTCTTTCTGTATCTCTTTTTAGGTTTGTATTTGAAAACAATCAATTTCGGTCCTTTTTTATGAGATAAAACTTTAGCTACCACTTTTACTCCTTTGACATAAGGAGTGCCTATTTCTACCTTTTTTTCTTTCTGAAATAATAAAACTTTATCGAAAACAACTTCTTCTCCCTCTTTTTTATTTAACTTATCCACTTCTAATTTTTGTTTTGGGGAAACTAAATATTGTTTCCCTCCAATTTCTACAACTGCTAACATGTTTTTGTTATTTTTCTCCATTTTCTAATTTTTTTGGTTCTTCTTTCTCTTTTAAAGCTCCTAAATTTTCTATTTTGCTTGCCAATCTGGAGAATTTACTCATTACTCGTTCTGAAGCAGATTTGGTTTTGTTTATATGAGAAACTAAAACATTTAATTCTTCTTCAAATTTTAAAGTTTCTTGCCTTATTCCTCTTAAACTGTCTAATATTTTCCTTGAGGCTTCTTCAATTTTAGCTCCTTCTAATGCCATCATAATAGTGTGAAGGAAATAATAAAAAGAATTAGGAGAAACAAAATAAACTCTTTTTTTTCGTCCATAATCTATTAAGTCTTGCTGATTTATTGTAATTTCGTAAAATATACTTTCTGAAGGAATATACATTAGGGCAAAATCAACTGTCCCTTCATGAGGTAAAATATATTTTTTAGAAATATCTTCAATATGTTTTTTTATATCTCTTATAAACTCTTTTTTTAATCTCTCTTTTTCTTCTTCTCTAGCCCGGTGAAATTTTCTGAAGCTTTCCATAGGAAATTTTGAATCAATGGGAATCAACCCTTGTCTCGTTTTTATAATTGCGTCTACCATCTGTCCTTCTCTAAATTGATAAGAAAGAGAAAAGTTTTCTTTTGGTAATATTTCTTCTAACAAATCTCTTAATATTTGCTCTCCTACATTCCCCCTAAATTTTGGGGATTTTAAAAATTCTTGAAAATCTTTCATTTGACGTCCTATTTCTTTCACTCTCCCTAATTCTTCAGCTATTTTCCCGTATCCATTTTCAAAAGTTCTCCTCATTTCAAATAAATTTTGCTGAATTAAACTCAAGGAAGTATCTTCTTTTTTCTCTTCCTTTAATTCTTTTATCACTTTCTTAAAATAGAAAACTAAAAAAAATGAAAATCCAACTAAAAAAATAAATATTAAAACTAGAAAAATCTCAATCATTATATTTAAATTTTAATCTTTTTCTTCTTAAAAATCAATTTATTTTAGAGTAAAAATTATTTCAGAAATAATTCCGAATAAAAAAATAATTATTAAAAATGCTAAAATTGAAAGAGGTAAAGGATGAATTAAAGAAAATTTTTTCTCTTTCTGAGAAATTGTTTTGTACATCAAAACAATCAATATCCCTTCTATTCCTAAAAGAACTCCTCCCAAAAAGCTAATTATTCTCACAAAATCTTTCAACCCTAACAAATAAACAATTAAAGGAGGGAAACAAGTTAAAATAAAAGAGAGATTTTTGGAAATTTTTAAATCATACCATAAAACTTTCTTTAAGGTTAATCCCAAAGTAATAAAAGAAGTAAAACAAGTTAAAATCCCAAAAGAAAAAGCCAGAGAGACAATACTGTTTCCTAAAATATTTTCTAAACCAGAAATTGCTTCTCTGGAAGTATTTTTCCCACATATTCCAGTTATCAAAAAAAGAAATAAAAAATATACAACTGCAGCTATTGAAATAGAATAGAAAATAATTTTTTTTAATGTCTTTTTTTCTTCCCCCATCATCTCTTTAATTTCAGGAATCAGAGCTGCTCCCCATAAAGAAAAAAGGGTAGCTCCAAAAGGTAAAAAAATATATTCTTTTTCAAAATTTAATAAATTCTTCATTTCTAAAAAAGGCAGGCCTTCTTTGTATAAAAGAAAGAGAACTAAAAAAAATAAAAGGAAAAATATAAATTCAGTTCTAGAAATAGATTTAATACCAAAGAAAATCAAAACAGCTCCTAAGATAAAGAAAATTAAAGTATAGAAATTTAGAGAAAGTCCTAAAAAGGGCGAAAATAAAAAATATAAAAAAGAACCTCCAACAATAAGATAACAAATTAAAGATCCGAAAAATCCTAAAATCGTTTCAAAAAATGCTATTCCTCCTCCTATCTTTCCTAAATGCTTTTTAGCATATCCTGGCAGTCGATGTTTTCCTTCTGTATTCAAGCAAACTTCACCAAATAGAAGATGAATTAAAATTACAACTGGAGTTAAAAAAAGAAAATAAAGAAAAATTGTTAAAATTCCAACTTTTGAAGTTATATAAGGTAAAGAAAAAAAGCCGACTCCCATAATAGTTCCAGATAAAGTAGCTAAAGTTAGGAAAAAATTCTTTTTTTCTTTCATATAGAATTTATTTTACAAAAATTTCAAAAAAAATAAATAAAATATAAATCGCTAAAAGACAAATCGCTTCTTTTCTTGTAATTTTATATCCTGTTTTAGCAAAAATCGAAAAAAAGAATACAACTAAAAAAGTAAAAATAATCCCTACAAAATAAGGAGAGAAAGTTTTAATTTCAAAAGGATAAATTAAAGAGGTAATCCCTAAAACTAGAGTTGAGTTTACTACCACTGAACCCATCACATCTCCTAAAATCATCTCTTTATGTTTTAAAAGAATAGATCTTATTCCAAAAGCAATTTCTGGAAGAGAAGTCCCTATAGCTATAATCAAAGCACCAACTATTACTAAAGAAAGATTAAAAATATTAGCTATTTTTAAAGCAGAAAAAACAATTAATCTAGCAGAAAAAAGCATAGCAAAAATTCCTATTAAAAAAAATAATAAATCTTTAAAAAATGCTTTAAAACTTATTTGATTAACTGATGGGAAAATCTTTGTAAACTTTTCTTTTGAAAGGAGAAGGTGAGAAAAATACAAAAAAGAAATCATCAATAAAATTAAACCATCCCATCTAGAAAGATCCTGATCTAATATCAAAAATAGTGGAAATAAAGTAATAAAAGGAGCGAGAGAAAGTGATTTTCTTATTAATTTTCCTTCAAATTTTATTTCTTTAGCTAAAACAGCCCCTATTCCTATCACTAATGTTAAAGCTATTATGTTAGATCCCAATATATTTCCAAAAGATAACTGAGAGCTTTTTAAAATAGCGGAATTAATACCAATGAAAAATTCTGGTAAAGAAGTAGCAAAAGCCATTAATATAGAAGAAACTACAAATTCTCTCCATTTTAAAAACTGAGCTATTCTTGTAAGAGCTTTTACTACTAATGTCCCAGATTTTACTAAAACTATACAAGAAATTATAAAGATAAGGAGGAATATTCCAATCATACTAAATAATTTTTATTATCTTCCACTTTTGAATTAAAAAAGGAAGGAAGAAAGGAATAATAATAGAAAAAGTAGTAGTAGCGATTAAAATCGAATAAAGATCTAATCCAATTAAACCTTTCTCAAAGAAAAATTTAATAATTACTAAAGAAGTGGAAAATCTTACACATAAATTTATACCTAAAAAGAGAGAAATTTTTCTTCCCAGCTCTTTCTTTGCTGAAATAAAACTTCCCAAAACTTTAGAAGAATAAGTTATGCCGACCACTAATAAAACCAGAGGGATATTTTTGAAAAGATATCCTAAATTTGTATCTATTCCTACCCAAAAGAAAAATAAAGGACCAAAAAATCCATAAGCTAGAGTTTTAATTTCTGATTCCTCTATTTTTTTAATTCTTTCTTTAGAAAAGAAGTTTTTAATGAAAATACCGGCTAGAAGCGCTCCTAATGCTGAAGCTTCAGCTATTTCTCCAATCCCTACAAATAAAAAGAAAACAGAAAGACAAAAAAGCGAGATAAGTTCAATTGATTTTATTTTTATTTTAGAAAATTTTCTTTTAAAAAGTATGATAAGAAAAATAAGAAAGAAAAGTAAAAAGAGAGAAGAAATAACAGGTTGGATATCTTTTATTATCCCTCCATCATTTTTTCCAAAAAGAAAAGAAAGGAAAAAGATAGCTATAATAATCACTAAAACTTCAATTACGTCATCTAAAACCCCTATTCCTAGAATACTTTGCCCAAGTTTTGTTTTAGTTAATTTAAATTTATCTAAAATTGGAATCAAAACAGCTTCTCCTACAGTAGCAAAAGAGAGGGCTATCAAAATTGAAATAAGCCAAGAAATATTAAAAATAAGATGAACTAACAAAGTTCCGAAAATAGCTTCAAACACAATAATGAATAAAGTCGACTTTATAATAAATCGTCTGAGTCTCTTTATTTTCTCTAAATCTAACTCAAAGCCAATTAAAAATAATAAAAAATACATTCCCAACCAAGCTAAAAATCTAAAAGTTTCAGAAGAAACAATCTCCGAAAAAGGATTTTTGAAAGCGAAAATCAAACCTAAAATTAGGGAAGCAAAAATCCAAGGGATTCTTATCTTCTCTAAAAATATTCCTAAAAAGAAAGTAAACAAAAATATTCCACCTAAAAATAAAGCTAAATTCATATTTATTCTTCAATTAAGTGCCTTGATATAAAATACCATTTAGTGACTTCAATCAAAAGCATAC
This sequence comes from uncultured bacterium, assembly GCA_965552115.1. Lineage (GTDB taxonomy): Bacteria > Patescibacteriota > Minisyncoccia > Minisyncoccales > CAZLLZ01 > CBEVQU01. The sequence continues at coordinate 4,996 of CBEVQU010000004.1, forward strand.
TTAGTATAGCTACTCCAATTAAAATTAGCCAACTTCCAAAATTTAAAGGGACTGTATGTAATATCTTTTGAAGAGGAGGAAAATAAACAGCTAAAGCAAAGGTTAAAAAGACAATCAAAGAAGAAAGAAGAAGAAGCTTATTTGAGAAAATATTAATTCTCCAAATATTTTTTCTTAAACTTTTATAGCAATAAACAACAAAAGCAGTATCTATACATATAGCTCCAAAAACCATCGTCCTTACATACTCTAAATTTAAATTTAATCTACTCCATAAATACCAAAATAAAATTAAAATTATCAATTGATCAATGATACCTGTTCCAAAAATTAAAACTTTCATTTCTTTATTTAAAAGAGGGGAGCTTTTAGAAGGAGGTTTTCGTTTCATTACATCTTCTTCCATAGGCTCAAAGGCATAGGAAATATCAGGAAGAGTGTCCTCTACAAAATTATTCCATAAAATCTGAACGGGCAAAATAGGAAGAGGCCAACCAAAAATTATTTTTGCAAAACCTACTAAAATAACAGAAGTAAAGGAATCTGCCAAAATATAAGAAATAGACTTTCTTAAATTATCTAAAATGACTCTTCCTTGTTCAATAGCTTTTACAATAGCTGAAAAACTGTCATCTAATAAAACTAAATCTGAAGCTTCTTTAGCTACATCTGTTCCTGATCCTAAAGCTATTCCAATATCTGCTTGCTTTAAAGCTGGAGCATCATTCACTCCATCTCCTGTCATAGCTACCACTTTTCCTTTCTTTTGCCAAGCTTTAATTATTCTCATTTTATGTTTAGGTTCTACTCTAGCAAAAATCTTAATTTTCTCTAAAATACCGAAAAGCTCTTCGTCTGACATCTTGTCTAATTCTTTCCCTTCTAATATTTCTCCTTCTCTTACTATCATCCCTATCTCATTAGCTACAAATTTAGCAGTCAATTTATGGTCTCCCGTCACCAAAATAGGTTTCATTCCAGCTGTTTGACAAATTTTTATAGCATCCTTTACATCTTTTCTTAATGGATCTCTCAGAGCTATCAATCCTTCAAATTTAAAATCTTTAGCTAAATCTTTTATATCTTTTTTAATATTTTCTTTCTTTACCTCTTTTATACCAACTCCTACCACTCTCAATCCTTTTTTTGTAAAATGTTCTAATTTTTCTTCCCAATTTCCTTTATTGGTAGATTTTTCCAAAATTTTTTCCGGAGCTCCACAAATATAAAGAAAATATTTTCCCTCTTCTTCTCTTAAACTCAATTGATACTTCAAAACAGAATTAAAAGGAAGTTTTTTAATCTCAATAGATTTTTTCTCCAAAAGAGGTTTTAAAATATTTCTTTTTGCTCCTCCTCTTAATAAACAAATATCTGTAGGAGAACCTTTTATTTTCCATCGTTCTGGAGGATCTTTTGGATTCTCAATAAAAGCTTCATTACATAAGACAGCGACTTTAAGAGCTAATTTTTCGTTCTCAGAAATTATTTCAGCTATCTCCATTTTTCCTTCAGTTAAAGTTCTTGTTTTATCAAAACAAATAATAGAAGTGGAACCTAAAGTTTCTACAGAAGAAAGTTTTCTTATCAAACCTTTTTTCCTTAAAATTCTTTCCATTCCAACAGCTAAAACTACGGTCATCATCACAGGCAAAGCTTCTGGTATTCCTCCTACTGCAATAGCTACTCCTGTCTCAAACATCTCCAAAATATTCTCTCCTCTCATTACTCCCCCTAAAAAAATGAAAACACAAATTAAAGAAATCAAAATTCCAATTATTTTACTAAAATGAGAAAGTTTTCTCTGTAAAGGAGTCTTTTCTTCTTTTGTCTCTCTTATTAAAGTAGCTATTTTTCCTGTTTCAGTGTTTTTTCCTGTAGCTACTACAACAGCTTTTCCTTCTCCATCTTCAACTAAACATCCCATATAAACCATATTATCCCTATCTGCTAAAGGAGTGTCTGCTGGTAAAATTTCAGTTCTTTTTTGAGCTGGTATCCATTCGCCTGTTAAAATAGCTTCAGATATCTTTAAATTATTACTCTCTATCAACCTTCCATCAGCAGGTACTCTATCACCAGCTCTCAAAAAAATAATATCTCCCACCACTAAATCTTCTTTAAAAATCTCTTTTTTTACCCCACCTCTTAAGACTGTAGCTTTTGTTTTAAGAACTTTTTTTAATTTTTCTAAAACTTTAGCCGTCTTTCTTTCTTCCCAAAAACCAAAAAAGGTGTTTATTAAAACAGCTATCAAAATAACTAAAGTGTCCGTTTTCTTTCCAAGAAAGAAAGTTATTATTCCAGCTACAATTAGAATATATATTAGAGGGCTTTTAAATTGAGATATAAAAATCTTTAAATTAGTAAGCTTTTTCTCTTTGGAAATTACATTTTTTCCAAATTTTTCTATTCTTTTTTTAGCCTCTTTTTCAGAGAGTCCCTTTTTTAAATCTACTTTTAATTTCTGAGTTATCTCTTCGATAGATAAAGAATGCCAATTAATCTCTTTCATATTATCTTATTTTAACTAAAAAAGAGGTTTTATTAAACCTCTTTTTGTGCCCCGGGTGGGACTCGAACCCACAACTTTCGGCTTAAAAGGCCGCTACTCTACCAAATTGAGTTACCGGGGCTTCTTTTATTTTAGATATCACATATTTTTTGAAATTTCAACTCAGCCAATCAATTTCTTATGTTTTTCTCTCCATTCTTTAATTTTTTTATGATCTCCCGATAATAAAATCTTGGGTACCTTCCATTTTACTCCTTTTTTTGGTTCAAAAATTTCAGGTCTTGTATATTGAGGATATTCAATAAAAGCTCTTTTAGGATAAGGAATTCTTTCTTTTAAAAGTTGCTTTTTTCCTAAAACTCCAGGAATTAATCTAGCTACAGCTTCCATTACTATTTGAGCAGGCACTTCTCCTCCCATTAAAACATAATCTCCTACTGAAATACAATCTGTCGCAATATATTTTGCTACCCTTTCATCTACTCCTTCATATCTTCCGCAAATAAGAATTAATTGTTTCATTTTAGCAAAATTCCAGGCCATTTTTTGAGTAAATTTCTTCCCTCGCGGAGTGAAAAGAATTATTCTTAATTTCTTATCATCTGTTTTTGAAATCTTTTTTATATGGCAAACTGCTTTATAAATAGGCTCTATTTTCATTACCATCCCAATTCCTCCCCCATATGGCCTATCATCTATTGTCTGATGACGATTTTTTGTGAAATCTCTTAGATTATGGACTTTAATTTTTATTATCTTCTTTTTAATAGCTCTAGCTATGATTGATTCTCTTAAAAAACAATCGAAAAAAGAAGGGAAAATTGTAATAATATCAAATCTTATCATATTGAAAAAAGGAAACGGTGCAAAATCTTACACCGTTTCCTTTAATTGAAACAGTATTTTTTTCAACCTTTATAATTTCAATTCCTCTAAATTCTCGCTTTTTTCCTCTTTTTTTTCTTCTTTCTTGCCTACGGGTTCTTCCAACTTAAGATTTACTCTGGCGTGATTTTTCAATCCAACTATTCTCACTAAATCTCTAATAGCTCTGATAGTTGATCCTTGCTTTCCTATAATTTGCCCCATATCTTCAGCATTCACCCTTAAAGAAAGCAACACTCCCATCTCATCTACCTTTCTTTCAATTTTCACATCCTCTGGATGATCTACTAAAGATTTAATAACATACTCTAAGAATTCTTTATCTTTTGGTTCTTTTGGCATTTTATCTTTCTATATATCTTTTAATCTGTTTTTCTATTTTTTCGACCTTTTACTTCCGATTCTCTCTTTCAAGAATTACTAGAGAATCGGTCAATTCATTCTCTTATTAGAGAATTCTATTTTATTTAAAACAAAATGTCAAGATTGAGATTCTTCTTCCTCTTTAGTTTGTTTTTGATCAGTTTTTTCTTGAATTTTCTCCTCTTTAACCTCCTTTTCTTTCATTTCTTCTTTAGTTTCTTCTTCTTTAGTTTCTTCTTCTTTTGCTTTTTCTTTCTTTTCTTTTTTTGGTTTTTTATGAACAGGTATTTTCTTTCCCTTTAAGATTTTTTCTTCAATTAAAAGATTATAAACAGAAGGAGTGACTTGAGCTCCTTTTTCCATCCAATACTTTATCCTTTCTTTATTTAAATCTCTTCTTTTAGTTTTTGGATCAAAAAACCCTAATTTCTCTATGTATTTCCCACTCTTTGGAGATCTTTCTTTTTGACAAACTACAATATAAAAAAATGGTTGATGTTTTCTTCCTCTTCTTAAAAACCTTATTTTTAACATATTTTTACCATCCTTTAATTTTTAAAGCTCTTTTAGCAGCTTCTTCCTCTGCTTCTTGTTTTGAAGACCCTTCTCCTTTAGCTATCATTTCATCTCCAAGAAAAACTCCCACTACAAAATGTTTCGCATGATCTGGTCCCCATTCTTCCAAGACTTTATAAGAAGGGGTAATTTTCAATCTTTCTTGAGCTTCTTCTTGAAAGCGAGATTTAGGATCTTTGAAGAGACCTTTCTTAATTATCTCAGATAAATGAATTATTAAATTCTCTAGAACGAATTTTTGACAACTTTCATATCCTTCATCTAAATATAAAGCTCCTATAAAAGCTTCAAAAGTATTAGCTAAAATATATTCTCTTGCTTTTCCAACATCTTTTTCTTCTCCTTTAGATAATAAAAGAAAATCATTAAATCCTAATTTTTTAGCTACTTTAGAAAGCATTTGAGAATTAACTAAAGCAGATCTCCAATTAGTAAGCTCCCCTTCTGTTTTACCTGGATAATTTTTAAAAAGATACTCCGTCACAATTAACTCTAAAACTGCATCCCCTAAAAATTCTAATCTTTCATTATGCTCTAAAGGAAAATCAGGATTTTCATTTAAATAAGATCTATGACAAAATGCTTGCTTTAATAAATCTTTATTTTTAAATTCTATATTTAATTTTGCTTCAAGCTTTGAGAAATCTTTCATTTTTCTTCTTTGCTTTTTTCTTCTTCTTCTTTCAATTGCTCATAAACTGCCCCTAAAACTCCATTTATAAACTTTCCTGAGCTCTCTCCTCCAAAACTTTTTCCCAATTCAATAGCTTCGTTAATAGCAACTTTTGGAGGAACTTCCTTTTTATCTGCATAAAGTAATTCATACAACCCTAATCTCAAAATATTTCTATCAACAATATTTATTTGAGGAAGAGGCCATTGAGGCGCAGCAGTTTCTATTATCTTATCAATTTCAGGTAAATGTTTTTGAATTCCTTTAATTAATCTCCAAACAAAATCTTCTTCTTCCAGTCCTGGAGCAAATTCTTTTAAATTTCTTTCTACTATTTTTTTTAAATCTTTTTCTTTATTATAAAAATCCCACTCGTATAGACTTTGCATTACAATTGATCTGCATAAATGTCTAGATCCCATATTTATTTTTTAGAAAGTTCCTCTAAAGTAAGAGGCTTTTCTTTTAATTTTTCTTTTTCTCTTTCTCTTAGTTCCTTTTCTCTTTCTTTTCTTTCTTTTTTCTCTAATTTCTCTAAAACATTTATCACTTCCTCTCCCTTATAATATCCACAATAAAGACAAACCCTATGGGGTAAGACGGGTTTTCCACATTTAGGACAAGAAATTAAAGGAGGCTTTTTTAAAAAAATATGTGCTCTTCTTTTATCTCTTCTTGATTTTGTATGTCTTTGCTTTGGAACTGCCATTATATAGTTAATTTATCAGAAAAAAAATGAAAAAGCAAGGAAGTTGACACAGAAAATAAAAATGTTAAAAGAAGAGAAGAAATATTTTAGGTCTTTAAAATTTAAGAGGTGATAAAACGAGGAGATTTAAAGATATAAAGAAAAGAATCCTTACTGTTTTGCCCCTTGTAGTTCTAGTAATATTTCTATATTATTCTCCTGCCCTTCCATTTTTGATTTTTCTTTTAGGGATAGGAATAATTGGAATTCTGGAAATTAGAGAAATGGCTAAAGAAGGGAGGAAGATTTACCCAAAGAGTAATATTTTATCGCTTATTTTCGGCATCTATGTGTGCATCTCTCTTACTTTTTATTATTTCTTGAAATTCAGTAATAATGGAGGATTTTATTTTTTACTGATAATCATTGTTGCTGGAACTTTCGATGTCACTGCTTATCTTATAGGAAAGGAATTTGGAAAACGTAAAATTGTACCAAAAATTTCCCCTGGAAAAACTTGGGAAGGAACAATTGGAGGAGGCATTTGTTCAATAACTTCCATTATCATTGTCTGTATTATAACTAAAACAATATTTCAGGGTGATTTCTGGAATACTTTTTTTGCAGCACTCTCAATTCCTCCTTTAGCGTTCTTTGGTGACCTTTTAGAATCTTTTTACAAAAGAAAAATGGGGGTGAAAGACTCAGGAAGAATTCTTCCGGGACACGGAGGATTATTAGATAGAATAGACAGTTTACTCCTACCTGTTTGGGGTATTATTACACTAAAGGCTCTTTCTATAATAAGGTAGATAGTCTACCTTCTTTTTTTAAATGTTGGTTATTTTTGCAATCTTTGGCACAATCACTGCTTTCCAACGCACACTCTACATCTGGAGAGGTCTTTCTAAACCTTGACAAGATAATTAATTTAAGATAAATTAAAACCGAGGTGATATAGTGCCGTATGTAGAAGCGAAGAATTTATTGAATTTTAAAGAATGGCTTTCAGAGTGCATGGATGACATTAAACGAGGGAGATATCTAATAATTCTGACTGATGATAATGAAATTTTCGTAGTGCCGAATGTGACCACCCAAGGACTAATTAAACCATTTATTACTGGACTAACAGATAAAGAGGTTGGAGATATGAAATCATATTTCACGCAACAAGGAATAAAAGTAAAAGAGTGTAAACATTTTTACATCGACGACAGAAAAGATCCCAGAGAAATAAAAAAAGAGGAATAACGTTCTTTATTTCACTCCTCTAAAAGTTTTTCGATGGAGCTTACAAGCTCCTTGTTTTTTTATCACTTCTTTATGATACTTGGTAGGATATCCTTTATGCTTGTCAAAACCGTATTGAGGATATTTTTTATGATATTTCAGCATTAATTTATCTCTCTTAACTTTAGCGATTATAGAGGCCATCACACAAGAAAAAACTTTTTCGTCTGCTTTAACAATTGGTTTTTGAGAAACTTTAGAATTGATTTTAAAATTTCCATCAATTATCAGAAAATCCACTCTTTTTTTGATTTTTTTCTCTAAATTTTTCAAAGCTCTCTCCATTGCTAATTTGGTAGCTTGTAAGATGTTTATTTTATCTATTACTTTTTCTGAAACTCTCCCTATCCCCCACTCTATTTTGGGATGAGAAATTATTTTTTTAAAAATTTCTTCTCTTTTTCGAGAAGACATCTTTTTTGAATCTCTCAATTCTCTAAAGAATTCAAAGTCTTTTTTTGTGGAATTCTTTTCAACAGTAACAGCTGAAGCTATCACAGGTCCTGCTAAAGGACCTCTTCCTGACTCATCTAAACAAGCTATAATGTCGAATCCTTTTTTCCACAATCTTCTTTCTTCTTTCAAAAGATTCATTAAGATATTTTACCATAAACTTCCTATTTAATTGACAATTTAAGATAAAAAAAATAAAATTAAAAAGGTGAAGAAATGGTTCTTTTTGCAAAAAGAAATCGAGAAAAGGAAGCAAGAAAGAAAAAATTTAAAAATTATAAAGAAAGGATATTTTCTTGTGAAAGTAATGAACTAGGAAGTATTTTAAAAGAAATAGAAGAAGATCTTTCTTTATCTAAAAAGCAAAAAGAGAAATTAAAAATAACAATTTTAAACAGACAGCACATTAAAAAAGATGTTCCTATAGAAATTATTGAAAAATTAGAAAAAGATGAAAATGGCTGGGTAAGAGTTGTAGCTTACGAAGAAAAAAAGACAATTCAATTTACTCAAAAATAAGCATTAAAAACCCCTCTTTGGAGGGTTTTATTTTTTAAATTTGACTGAAGAAATTTATCTAGTTAGAATGATATAAGTTTAAATATGAAATTCACTCATTTACATTGCCATTCTCATTATTCTCTTTTAGATGGTCTTCCAAAGATTGATGAGCTTTTAGATTACGTGAAAGAATTAGGAATGGATTCCGTTGCTTTAACAGATCATGGGGTATTATATGGAGCTGTAGAATTTTATAAAAAAGCTAAAGAAAGAGGAATAAAACCTATTTTAGGATGCGAAATGTATTTAGCTTTTGAAAAGATGAATCAAAGAAGACCAAAAATAGATGATAAAAGATATCATCTTGTTTTATTAGTTAAAAATGAGAAAGGATATCAAAATTTAGTAAAACTTATTACAAAATCTTTCTTGGATGGGTTTTATTACAAACCTAGAATAGACGAAGATCTTCTTTCTCAATACAGTGAAGGACTAATATGTCTTTCTGCCTGCCTTCAAGGTAAAATCCCTCAATTAATTATTTCAAATAAATTAGATGAAGCTAAAAAAACAATTTTAAAATATAAAGATATTTTTGGAAAAGATAACTTTTATCTAGAGCTTCAACATCATCCAAATATCCCAGAACAAAGCAAAGTTAATAAAGCCTTAATAGAATTCTCAAAAAAATTAAATGTTCCTTTAGTAGCTACCAACGATTCTCATTATTTAAAGAAAGAAGATGCAAAAGCTCAAGATATCTTAATGTTAATTAATACGGGAGCTGACCCTAACGATCCTGAAAGACTAACTATGATAGCAGATGATTTTTCATTAAGATCTCCTAAAGAGATGATAGAAGCTTTCAAAAATATACCTGAAGCTATAGAAAACACTCAAAAAATAAAAAATTTATGTAATTTTGAATTCAAATTAGGAGAAATTAAACTTCCTTATTTTCCTCTTCCAGAAAACAAAGATCCTAATGAATACCTTAAAGAGTTATGTGAAATAGGTATAAAAGAAAGATACAAAAAAGCAAGCAAAGAAATATTAGATAGATTAAATTATGAATTATCGGTAATTAAAGATATGGGATTTGCTCCCTATTTTTTGATTGTCCAAGATTTTGTTAAATGGGCTAAAGAAAATAAAATTGTAGTAGGACCTGGAAGAGGATCTGCTCCTGGCTCTTTAGTTGCTTATTTACTTGGGATAACTAATATAGATCCTTTAAAATATAACCTTTTGTTTGAAAGATTCTTAAATCCAGGAAGAATTTCTTTTCCTGATATAGATATTGACTTTGCCGACACAAGGAGAGATGAAGTTATAAATTATCTTGCTCAAAAATATGGAAGAGAAAGAGTTGCTCAAATAATAACTTTTGGGACTATGGCAGCTAGAGCTGTCGTCAGAGATGTGGGGAGAGCTTTAGGATATTCTTATAGCTTTTGTGATAAGATTGCGAAAATGATTCCTTTTGGCTGGACATTAAAAGAAACCTTAGAAAAAATTTCTGAACTTAGAGAACTTTATGAAAGCAATCCGAAAGTAACCAAACTTATTGATTTTGCTCAAAAATTAGAAGGAGTTGCTCGCCATACTTCCACTCATGCTTGCGGAGTAGTAATCTCAAAAGAACCCCTTGATAATATTGTTCCCCTTCAACACCCTTCTCAAGATGAAGAAGCTATTGTTACTCAATATGAGATGCGTTCGATTGAAGATTTAGGTCTCCTAAAAATAGATCTATTAGGTTTGAGAAACCTCACTATTATTGAAAATACTCTTTTTTTAATTCAAAAATTAAAAGGGGAAAAGATAGATATAGACAAAATACCTTTAGATGATAAAGAAACATTTAAACTACTTCAACAAGCTAACACTACCGGAGTATTTCAATTAGAATCAGATGGAATGAAAAGATATTTAAGAGAGTTGAAACCTTCTACCTTCGAAGATATTATAGCTATGGTAGCTTTATATAGACCAGGACCTATGGAACTTATTCCAGAATATATTGCCGGAAAACATGGTAAAAAGAAAGTTGAATATTTACATAAAAAATTAGAACCTATTTTAGAAGAAACTTACGGAATTATTGTATACCAAGAACAAGTAATGAAAATAGCCCAAGAAATTGCAGGATTTTCTCTCCAAGAAGCAGATATTTTAAGAAAGGCCATTGGAAAAAAGATCAAAACTCTTCTATCATCTCAAAAAGAAAAATTCATCACCGGAGCTATTAAAAATGGAATTAAAAAAGAGGTCGCTGAAAGGATATGGAAATGGATAGAGCCTTTCGCTAGATATTCTTTTAATAAATCTCACGCTACCTCTTACGCTACTATTGCTTACCAAACTGCTTTTTTAAAAGCTCACTATCCGCTTGAATTTATGACTTCTCTTTTAAACGCTGAGAAATCAGATATCGAAAGAATAGCTACTTTAATAAAAGAATGTAAATCAATGGGAATTGAGGTTTTGCCTCCTGAAATCAACGAGAGCTACAAAGACTTCACTCTTTTACCAAAAGAGAGAAAAATAAGATTTGGATTATCTGCCATTAAAAATGTTGGAGAAAATGTCGTTGAAGCTATTATAGAAGAAAGAAAAAAAAGAGGTCCTTTTAAAAATATGGCAGATTTTCTTTCAAGGGTAGATTGTCCAAATTTAAATAAAAAATCTCTTGAAAGCCTAATTAAAGCAGGAGTCTTTGACAAGTTAGAAGAAAGAAAGAAACTTCTTGAAAATATCGAAGATTTACTTCGATTCAACAGAGAATATCAAAGAAATTATGTGTCCAATCATCAAAAAAATCTCTTTGCTCATCTTCCTCCTTCTTTGCTTTTAAAAGAAGCAAAACCTGCCACCTTCGAAGAAAAAATTCAATGGGAAAAAGAACTTTTAGGATTGTATATCTCTGGTCATCCTTTAGAAAACTACAAAGAAATTTTAAGAAAAAAAAGCTTACCTATTAAAGAAATAGACGAATCACTCTATGGAAAACAAATTAAAACAGGAGGAATTATTTCGAAAATTAAGAAAATAATTACAAGAAACGGTAAACCTATGCTCTTTTTGGCTTTAGAAGATTTAACTGATAAAATAGAAGTAATAGTTTTTCCTACAGTTGTAGAAAGAAATATTCTTTCTTTACAAGAAAATAAGATCGTTTTTATCAAAGGAAGAGTAGATAGTAAAGATGGAAGAGTAAAAATAATTTGTGAAGATGTAGAAGAAATTATAGAAAATATATAAAAAATGGCAATGGAGTTCCATTGCCATCTCATTCTTTTTCTTTTTTTACTTTAACAATTAATAAATAACACTCAGCTGCTTTTTCTCTTAATTTTTCAGCTCTTTCCATTAAATTTTTATCTGGAGGATTGTGTAAATGAGCTCTAGCTAATGAGTCTTCAAATTTTGCTCTCCATTTATCTCCGCATTTTTCAAGTCCTATTGTATCTTTTGTAAGAAAAAAGAGTTCTTTAGCAATATCAATCTCTCCTCCTTTCAAGAATTCTTTAGCTATTTTGTTTATTTTTTCTTCGTTTTTTTTGGTCTCTTCCTGATCTCTGTCTAATATAGATTGTTTATTTTTCTCGAAAAATTCTCTAGCTCCTTTTAAATCTCCATTTAAAATTTTTTCTTCTAAAACATTCAAATTTGCCTCTAAAATAGAAAACCCTCCCTCTTTTTCTTCTTTCATTTTTTCATCTCCTTTTTAAATATATTTTTTCATCTCCTTTTTAAATATTAAGAACTTTATTTTTAAAATAATCATTAAAGAAAATTTGTCAACATGAAAATAGAAACCAAAAGACATTCTTTAAGCCATATTTTAGCTTTAGCTGTAAAAGAAATTTACCAAGATGTTTTGTTTGGAATAGGTCCTCCTACAGAGACAGGTTTTTATTATGATTTCGATTTTAAAGGAAAGAAAATACAAGAGGAAGATCTCAAAAAAATAGAAAAGAAAATGAAAGAAATTATCTTAAGAGATCTTAAATTTGAAAAAGAAAAATTAAAGATATCTGAAGCTAAAAAATTATTCAAAAATCAGCCTTATAAATTAGAACTTTTAAAAGAGAATTTGAAGAAAGAGAAAAAAGTTACCATTTATAAGCTGGGAGATTTTATTGATCTATGTAAGGGTCCCCATATAAAGAGCACGAAAGAAATAGATCCTCAAAGTTTTAAATTAACAAAGATTGCTGGGGCTTACTGGAAAGGATCTGAAAAAAACCCCCAACTTACAAGAATTTACGGAGTAGCTTTTAACACAAAGGAAGAATTGAAAAAATTTTTAAAACTTCAACAGGAAAAAGAAAGGAGAGATCATAGAGTTTTAGGAAAAAAATTAAAGCTTTTTATTTTCGATGAAGAAATAGGAGCAGGTCTTCCTCTATGGTTACCAAAAGGAGAGTTATTAAGACATCTCATAGAGAATTATTTATATGAAAAACTCTCAAAGAATGGATATTTATGGGTAAGAACTCCTCATATAGGAAAGATAGATTTATGGAAAAGGTCTGGCCATTGGGATTTTTATAGAGAGAATATTTATTCTCCTATAGAAATTGAAAAGGAAAAATATATTTTAAAACCAATGAATTGCCCCTTCCATATTAAAATTTATCAGTCAGAAATCAGAAGTTATAAAAATTTACCTCTAAAGTTAGCTGAATTAGGAACTGTCTATAGATACGAAAGATCCGGAGTTTTACATGGATTAACACGAGTAAGAGGTTTTACTCAAGATGATGCTCATATATTTTGTACTAAAGATCAACTTTCTAAAGAATTAGAAAAACTTTTAAAGGAAGGTTTAGAGATTCTTAAAGGTTTTGGTTTTAAAGAATATGAAATTTATCTTTCAAAAAGACCGAAAAAATACGTAGGAGAGTTAAAAATGTGGCAGAAAGCAGAAAAAACCTTAAAGTTTATTTTAGAAAAATTAAGCTTAAAATATGAAATTGATCCTGAAGGAGGAGTTTTTTATGGGCCTAAAATAGATCTAAAAATAAAAGATGCTTTAGGAAGACCTTGGCAACTTTCCACTTTTCAAATCGATTTTAATTTACCTGAAAGATTTAACCTTTTCTTTATTAATAAAAAAGGCAAAAAGGAAAGACCAATTTTAATTCATAGAGCTCTTTTGGGCTCAATTGAAAGATTTATTGGGATTTTATTAGAAAATTTTGAAGGAAGATTACCTCTTTGGCTATCCCCTATTCAAATGTGGATAATCCCTGTAGGGTCTGCTCATAAAAAATATGCTAGAAAAATTTATAAAGAACTAAAAAAAGAAAATTTCAGAGTAGAGATTAAAGAAGAAAAAGAAACTGTATCTAAAAAAATAAGAGAAGGTGAAATTCAAAAAATACCTTATATTTTAGTTGTGGGAGACAAGGAAATGAAAAATAATTCTGTGAGAGTAAGATCTAAAAATAAAGACCTAGGAGAGATGAGCTTAAAAAATTTTATTAAAAAAATTAAAATAGAAATAGAGAAAAAGAAAAGGTCTTCTTAATAAACGATCTAACTATGAATAAAATAATCAAGCTCATCTTTCTAGTAATTTTTTTGCTTCTAATTTTCTCTTTAAAGGTCACGGCTCAAACTCCTTCTTCTCTCCAATCTCAAGAAGTGATTTTAGATGAAAAGGTATCGATTGACGACCTTCAGATAAAAGAACCTAAAATATTACCCGATAGTCCTTTTTATTTCTTTAAAGACTGGGGAAGAAAATTAAGATTATTTTTTACTCTTGATCCAGTAAAAAAAGCAAATTTATCTTTAAGATTTGCGTCAGAAAAACTATGGGAGGCAAAAAAAATAGCAGAAAAGAAAGGGAAAGAAGAGGCTCTCAGAAAAGCAATAGAAAATTATGAAAAAGAATTAGAAAAGATCAAAGGAATCTCTAGTAAAATAAAGAAAAAAGCTAACAAAGATCCGAAAGTAGCAAGTTTTTTAGATAAATTTATTAAACACCAAATTCTTCACGAAAGAATATTAGAAAATCTCCAAGAAAAAGTCCCACCTCAAGCTTTTGAGAAAATAAAAAAAGCTAGAGAAAGACATTTAAAGAGATTTAAGGAAGTAATGGAAAAACTAGAAGACAAAGACAAAATCCCAGAAAGAATAGAAAAAAACTTAAAGAAAATTAAAGGATCAAAATTTAAAGAAATAAAAAGCTATTTGTTTATTAAAAAATTAGAGAAAATTTCTCCTGAATATAAAGAAAAATTCAAAAAAGTAAAAGAAGAACTTCTTAAAAAAGCTAAAGAGAAAATAGAGGCTCTTCCAGAAGAGAAAAAAGAAAAAATAAAAGATTATATTGAGAAAATTAAAGGAACAGATGAAGGAAAATTAGAAATTTTAGAAAATCTAAAGGAAGAATTGAAAGAGAATAAAAAAATCAAAGAAAAATTAATAGAAGCTAGATTGAAAATATTAGAGAAAGCTAAAAAGAAATTGAAGAAAATGAATTGCCCTGAAATAGAAAAACCTGCTCCAGATTTTTGTAAAGAAGGAAGAATAATTGTTCAAAAAGATGAAAAAGGATGTATTATCTCTTTTAAATGTGTAATTCCAGCGAAAGTGATATTGCCTTCAAAATCAAAAAAAGTATGTATAGCTCTTTGGGATCCGGTTTGCGGAAAAGATGGGGAAACTTATTCTAACGAATGCTTTGCAAAATTGGCTGGGGTAGAGATAGCTCACAAAGGAATTTGTGAAAAAGTAGAAAAGAAATTCAAAGAATGTGAAAAACATGAAGATTGTGGTCTCTCGTGTCCGGGAATTATACCTCCGGAAAAATGTACGGTAAAACTATCCAGATACAGATGTTTTAAAGGGAAGTGTATCATCTCTGTAGATTGTAAAACAGACAAAGATTGTAAAAGTATCCCTTGTGGACCAAGTGGAGCTCCTTGTGTAGCAGAAGAATATGGAAAATGTATAAATGGAATTTGTTTAATAAAAGAATTTCACGAAGAATATTTTCCAGAATTTTTTAAATAATAAAGAATTTAAAATTTTCTCTTTGAAATTGAAATATTTTTATTATAAACTTTCTTTTGAAAGCCAATTTTAAAATTCATTATTTATGAAATACTTCATTATTACATTTGGATGCCAGATGAACAAATCAGATTCAGAAAGGATTGCTTCTCTTTTAGAAAAGCTTTCTTATAAAAAAGCTCAACAAATGAAAGAAGCTAATTTGATTGTAGTGAATATGTGTTCTGTCAGACAATCTGCAGTAGACAGAGTATTTGGATTGGAGAAAAAATTTAAAGAATTAAAAAAAACTAATAAAAAATTAAAGACTATTCTTACAGGCTGTATTTCTTTGAAAGATCTAAGAAAATTTAAAAAATTTTTTGATTATATTTTACCAATCAAAGCTTTAAAAGATTGGCCAAAATTTTTAAAAAAAGGGAAATCTTTTTTCTTTCCTCAAAGAGAAAGTTTTTTTGTAAAAAAATTCAATTTAGATTATTTAAAAATACCTCCAAAATTTTCTAAAAATTTTTCTGTCTTTATTCCTATTTCTTCAGGCTGTAATAATTTTTGTACTTTTTGCATTGTTCCCTTTACAAGGGGTCCTTTAATCTGTAGAGATCATAAAGATATTCTAAAAGAAGTAAAAAAAGCTTTAAAAAAAGGAGCTAAAGAAATATGGCTTTTGGGTCAAAATGTCAACGATTATCTCTCCCCTTCTAACTCTTTTGTTAATTTCGCTAAACTCTTGAAAATGATAAACGAAATTAAAGGAAATTTTTGGATAAGATTCACCTCCCCTCATCCTAAAAACTTCTCAAAAGAGCTCATTGAAACCATTGCTAAATGTGAAAAAATAACCCCTTATTTGAATTTGCCTCTCCAATCTGGGGACAATGAGATCTTAAAAAGAATGAATAGAAAATATACTGTAAAAGAGTATAAAAATTTAGTCAAAAAAATAAGATCTGCTTTTAGAAAATTTAGAAAAGGCACAGAAAAAGAAGTCTCTATCTCTACAGACATTATTGTTGGTTTTCCTGGAGAAACAAAAAAACAATTTCAAAATACAATAAAGTTAGTAAAAGAAATAAAATTTGATTCAGCTTATATTGCTTGTTTCTCACCAAGACCTCAGACATTTGCAGAAAAACTAAAAGATAATATTTCTCTAAAAGAAAAGAGAGAAAGAGAGAAAATTTTATCAAAAGAAATAGAAAAATTAGCTTTAGAAAAAAATAAAAAATTTATAGGAAAAGTTGTTGAAGTTTTAATTGAAAAAGAAAAAAAGGGATTCATTTTCGGAAAAAGTAGACATTTCAAAACAGTAAAAATAAAAGGGAGAGATCTAATAGGAGAATTTAAAAAAGTAAAAATAAAAAAAGCTACTCCATTTGGGCTAGAAGGTGAATTAATAAAATAAAAGAAAGACCTGTCTTCAACAGGTCAAAGAAGGTAATACAATGGAATAAAGATAAAGAACTTAATAGCATTCCCTAGTATAACAGCCGTTAAACAATGTATTTTTTTCTTGGAAAGAGAAGCTGCAATTGCTGTAGAAGTAGTAAGCCAAGGAATAAATGGAATTACATTTAAAAAAAATAGTATTAAATATTTATATCTTTGAATCTTTTGCCATCTTTCTGCCCATCTTTTAGCTAAAGAAGTATCTTGCCATTTTTTCAGCCATTTTATTAGTCTTTCTATAAACTCTTTTGTATCTGTATTTATCTTTGAATAAATTTTCTTTTTTGTCCAAAGAGTTATCCCTGTAAAGATCCCAAAACTCATTAGAATCTGAAGATTTGAGAAAAAAAGAGCTACAAAAAAAGTAAACTCTATAGGTTTTCCCTGAATAGCAAAGTCAAAAACAGCTCCATCTAAATAAATGAACACTCCTAACCAATCAATCAAATTCCTCCACAATTACTTTATCACCTCACTGAGATAATAGTATAATGTAATAATTATGTCAAGAAAAAAGAAATTAATCGTTATTTTAGGACCAACAGCTTCTGGAAAAACAGAATTATCCATTAAATTAGCTAAAAAATTTGACGGAGAAATAGTTTCTGCAGATTCAAGACAAATTTATAAAGAAATGGACATTGGAACAGCAAAGCCATCGAGAGAAGAACTGAGGGAAATTCCCCACCATCTAATTGATATCATAAAACCTAATCAAGATTTTAGTGTGGCTTTATATAAAAAATTAGCTTTAAAGAAAATAAAAGAAATTCACAAAAGAAAGAAAATGCCTTTTTTAGTAGGAGGAACAGGGCTTTATATTTCAGCTGTTGTTGATAATTTAGAATTTCCAAAAATTCCTCCAAATAGAAAATTAAGAAAGGAACTTGAAGAAAAATCAACGAAAGAACTCTTCGAAATCTACAGAAAATTAGACCCAGAGGGAGCAAAATATATAGATAAAAATAACAAAAGAAGGTTAATTAGAGCTATTGAAGTATGTAAAATTTCAGGCATTCCTTTTTGGAGACAAAGAAAAAAGAAAAAACCTCTTTACGAGATATTACAAATAGGAATAAAAATAAATAAAAAAAAATTAGAGAAAAAAATAGCAAAAAGAGTAAATGAAATGATCAAAAAAGGATTAGAAAAAGAAGCTGAAAAATTATTTAAAAAATATAAAAATGTCCCTGCCTTAGATACAATTGGATATCAAGAATGGAAAGATTATTTTAATGGGAAAATTAAAAAAGAAGAAGTAATTGAGAAAATAATTTTACATACAAAACAATATGCCAAAAGACAAATGGCCTGGTTTAAAAGAGACAAAAGAATTCATTGGGTAAAAAATTTTAAAGAAGCAGAAAGAGTTCTTCAAAATTTTTTAAAAAAATAAAAGGAAGAGGTTTGCTCTTCCTATAGAGTTTTTCCTGTTTTTCCTGTTAAAAGAACAGGGTTTTCCTTTGCTTTTTCCCAAATATCATCTCTTAGACTCTTACCTGATTCTCTCTCCCATTCTTTGATACTCATCCCGTACTCTTTTCTCATTTTCTCTCCAAATCCCAATCCATTATATAAGCAAAAACTCATTAATCCTTTTTCTGTAGCATATTGAATGACACACCTTTCTACTCTCGGGACTAATTGGATATTCCATGGATCTTGGAACCACATTGAACCTACCAGCAAGGTCTGATAATGAAATTCCCCTAAACTCTTATAGTCTCCTCGAATTAAGGCTTTAACTATCTTCCATATTGGATGTTTAAAGTTCTGAGGAAGATTTTCTTTAATAATAAATTTTTTTAAGTTCCAAAGAAGAGAAAGAGCTATTCTTGTTTTCAACAGAAATCCTTCTTTCTTTAAAATATTATTTGCTATCTCTCCCATGAATTTCTCTACATCTATTAACCTTGTAATAGGAATGGGTATTTTTCTCTCTTGATCAAAGAAAATATAAGTAGCTCCCCCACACATTGGATTTGGAGTAAATTGAGGATATTTTTTACCTCTCAATTTTTCTATTAATTCTCTGATAGGATCTATGAAAGGAACTGGATAAAAATCCCATCTCGTTACCCGATCATTTGATTGCGTCTCTATAACTTCAAATATATCAACGTAATCTATTCTGTGCTCCTTTAAGTATTCTAAAGTAATTTTGCTTATCCTTCCTGCCATAGCTATTGGTTGGAAAATTATTCCTCTCACTACATCTATGTTCTCAAAAGCAAACTCAATTATTTTCCACACTTGATTAAGATTTCCTCTATGAACTGTAGGTACTAAAACTATACTTTTAATTCCTGCCTTTCTAAAGTTTTCAATAGCTTTCTTAGAATAATCCAACCAAGGATTTGTTTCTTTTGTTACACCATCGAAACTAAGATAAACAGTATTAATTAATCCTTTTAATTTTTTAGTAAATTCGAGATCTTCTGCTATCCTTATTCCGTTTGTGTTCAACTGAACATGAACAAAATTTTCTCTGGCAAATTTAAGAATTTCGAAAATATCTTCTCTGACAGTAGGTTCTCCTCCTGTAATCTGAATAGCTAAAGCTCCAGCTTCCTTTGCCATTAGCATCATTTTTTTAAGGTCTTTGAGAGATGGATTATACACATATCCTGCAGCTCCTGCATTAGCAAAGCAATACCAACATCTTAAATTACATCTGTTTGTTACAAAAAGATTTACTAACAGAGGCCAAGAAATATGTCGTTGATATAAATTTTCTGTCAAAGCTAATTGTGTCTTTAGTTCTCTTCCTACTTTCTGATAGCTCATCCATTTTTGCCACAAACTGTAGTCTTTAAAACATATGTCTTCAAACTTTCCGTGTTTTTGGCAAAATTTTCTTATCCATACTTGGTCATTTTTTTTAAAGAGCTCTGCTTTTATTGTTTTTATCTTTCCTTCCTGAAGGCAACCTGGGCAAACTGATATAACTTCTAGCGGTAAACTCAAAGGAATTCTTTCTGGCCACTCAATCTTTTTTCTCATTTTCCCACCTTCTTTTTTTTAACAAAAGAAAAAAAAGAGGTCAACTATAATTCCTCTCTTTCACAAAATTTAGAGGGGGATGACCCAAAAATTCTCCTCGGGAGGGGATGGGATGCAAAGTTTTTGGGTCATCCCCATTCCCTTTAAGATCTAAAGAGGAGTTTAGCAAATTTATTTTTTTCTGTCAAGGAAATACCACTTTAAAATCTCTTTTGCTACAGGTAAAGAAGCTAATCTCATCCCTTCTACATCTTCTATTACAATAGTCAAAACTATCTCAGGATTATCATAAGGAGCAAAAACTGTCACCCAATTATGATAATATCCTTCTTTAGGAGTCTGAGCAGTTCCTGTCTTAGAGGCTACTTTTATTGGCAAATCATTTAGTAAAATAGAAGATCCATAAAGAACAGCTTCTCTCATCCCTTCTCTCACTACTTTTAGATTTTCTTTTTCAATGAAATCTTTATTTAAAACTTCTTTTTTTATTTTTTTAATTATATTTTTTTTATTATCTATTATCTCTTTCAAAAGGTGGGGTTTGTAAATTATTCCTCCATTTGCAATAGCTTGAAAAGCAGTAGCTACTTGTAAAGGAGTAACACCTATATATCCTTGACCAATCGAAAGATTATAAGTATCTCCTGGAAGCCATATTTGATCCTCTTTATTTTTAAAATAGTCTTTTTTCCATTGAGGATCTGGTATTCTTCCTTCAGTTTCTCCTGGTAAATCAATGCCTGTCTTTTTTCCCCACCAAAATAATCTTAAATATTTTTCAATCCTTTCTATTCCAAGTCCTTTAATATCTCTGTATCCTCCCCCTACAGTATAAAAAAAGACATTGCAAGATTCGGCGATAGCTTTCCTAATATCTGTCCAACCATGAATCTTCCAGTCTTTAAATTTATAAACAATTTCAGGATTCCAAGGATTTTCTATCTCGATTTCTCCTTTACAAAGAATCTTTTTATTAGGAGAAATGATTCTTTCTTGAAGAGCAGCTGCAGCAATTAAAGGCTTTATAGTTGAACCTGTCGGATACAATCCTGCTATTGCTCGATTAAAAAGAGGATGACTTTCATCTTCTATTAATTTAATTAATTCCTCTTTTGATAATTTACTAGAAAATAAATTATTATCAAAAGAAGGTAAGCTAATCAAAGATAGGATTTCTCCATTTTGAGGATTTATTACAACCGCTGCTGCTTTCTTCAATTTTAACTCTTTGAGTTTTTCATTTAAAAGTTGGTAAATTTTTTCTTGCAAAGGAAAATCTATCGTTAAAATTAAGCTTTTTCCATCTATAGGCTCTTTTATTTTCTCTTCTGAGATTGTTTGAGATAAAGCATCCTTTTTTACTTTCAAAATTCCATTTTCTCCCTTTAATATCCTCTCATAATATTTTTCTATTCCAATCTTTCCTACATAATCCAAAGGGGAATATCCTAATTTAGAATAAAGAGATAATTCTTCTTTCGTAATTTTACCTAAATATCCTATCACGTGAGAAATAATCTCCCCTTTTTCATATCTTCTTTTTTCTCTTTCTTTTATTTTTAAAAAAGAGTAATTCTGAGATTCCAATTTCCACTTCACAAGATCTTTTTGAGTAAGGTTTTCTAAAAGTAAAACTTCTGAATCTTCTTCCTCCTCAATTTTTTCTTTCAAAGTTATCAAAGAAGTTCCTAATTTAATAGAAATTTCATTTAAGAGGATCTTTTTTTCATCTTCTTTTTTAGGGAGATCTCTTTTATCCAATATAAGATCAAAAGCTTTTTCATTAAAAACTAACTGAATGCCATTTCTATCATAAATTACTCCTCTTTTTGGCAAAATATAATATATCCTCTCAAAATTGTGTCTAGCTAACAAAGAATATTTTTCTTTTTCAAATATTTGAAGATCAACAGTCCTTACTAATAAAATCAGAATTGAAATTAAAAAAAATAATCTTGTGAAAAATAATATTTTCTTTGATAAAGATACTTCTAATCTAAAATCGCCTTCTTTTTCTCGAGAAATTTTATCTAAAAAAATCTCTTCTGGCTCAATCTCTTCTTTTTTTCTTTTAATGAATATGTTTTTCATATTTCTTGATTAAAGGGAAAGAGAGAAAACATATTAAGAAATTAACCAAGAAATCTTTTAAAGGAGGGAAATTAAAAGAAGAAAGTTCAAAGCTAAATAAAAAATCAAATAAATTAATGAAAGAGAGATAGACAAAATAAATAGGAACGAAAGTTATCAACAAAGAAAATATATTTTCCTTGTTTATTTTTTTAAAAATCTTTTCTAAGAGAAAACTTATTCCTAAAAGGGAAAGTAAATGAGAACCAAGAAAAGAGGCTGAAAATATATCTAAAAGAATCCCTCCTTCAAAAATAGAAAGGAAAATAAATTCTTTTTTAACCTCTAAAAAATGCAAAATAAAAAAGAAAAGAAAAAAGAGATTTAAAAAGAGAAAGTAAGAAAAGAAAAATTTCTGAAGAATAATCAGAAGAAATATAAATATTCCAAGAATTATTTTTTTCATTTTATTATAAAAACTTTTTTAATCTTTGAAAGATCAAAAAAGGGAACCACAATAGCTTTTTGAAAAGGATCAACATCCTTTTTTTCCAATTTTTCTATCTCTCCAACCAAAAGATCAGCAGGAAAAACATCACCAAAAGAAGAGGTAAAAACAACTTCTTTTTCTTTTATTTCTGTTTTAGGAAGATCTTTAATTAATATCTTTCCTTTCCCCAACCCTTTTGCTATCCCATAAATTTCTTTATTTATCCCAATTTTAACCCCAAAGGTGGAGTTTTTCGAAAAAATTAAAGAGACTATGGAATGATTTTCTAAAACCTTTTTTACTCTACCTATCACAACTTTATCTCCTAAAATAACACAATCTCCTTCTTTTACATTTCCTTTTTCTCCTTTATCTATTACGATTTCATCTTTTAAAATATCTATTTGAATTACATTAGCTAAAAGAAGTTTGAAATCTTCTTGAAGCTTTAAATTTAAGGCTTTTTTTAATTGTTCGTTTTCTTCTTTTAAATCTTTGAATTTTTGAAGTTTAATTAAAAGTTCTTTTTTTTCAGATTCTAATCTTTCTTTCTCCTCTTTTAATTTTCTTTTTTCTTCAAAAAGAAGAAAAATATTATCTATTTTACTTGCCTTCTCTTTCAGAAAAGAAGAAATAGGACAAAAGAAAGAAAGTGTTGTATCTTTTATTTTTAAAGAGAAAGAAAATCGATTTAAAAGAAAAAAGAAAGCAAACAATAATATAAAAATAAGAAAAACTTTTTTTTGAGTAAAAATCCCCATTCTTTTATTATACTTTTTCTAAGCTAATAAAAAAATCGTACCTGATTTTTGGGGGCTACCTACTTTCACCTCTTAAAGAGGCTATCATCGGCCTTGGGCTATTTCACTTCTGAGTTCGGAATGGGATCAGGTGGAACAAGCCCAGTATTGCCCCCAAAAATCAAGTACGATTCAAGAATAACTTCCCATTGCTAGCTAAAAGGGAGTTCGCTCATTAGTACCCCTCGGCTAAAGCAGTTACCTGCCTTACACCTAGGGCCTATCAAGGTCATCATCTCTGACCGAGCTGATAAGGAGTCCTCATCTTGGGGTGGGCTTCGCGCTTAGATGCTTTCAGCGCTTATCCCGTACCAACTTAGCTACCCAGCGATGCGCCTGGCGGCACAGCTGGTACACCAGAGGTTGGCTCGCCTCGGTCCTCTCGTACTAGAGGCGACTCCCCTCAAGACTCCAGCGCCTGCGGCAGATAGGGACCGACCTGTCTCACGACGGTCTGAACCCAGCTCACGTACCCTTTTAATCGGCGAACAGCCGAACCCTTGGGACCTGCTTCAGCCCCAGGATAGGATGAGCCGACATCGAGGTGCCGAACAGGGCCGTCGATGTGGACTCTCGGGCCCTACCAGCCTGTTATCCCCGGGGTAGCTTTTATCTGTTGATCTCCCCCGGTCCTACGAACCAGGGTCGGTTCACTAAGTTCTGCTTTCGCAACTGCGCGGCATATCCGCCTTGCAGTAAAGCCAGCTTGTGCCTTTGCACGACCACCACGATTTCCATCCGTGGCTAGCTGACCTTATAAGCTCCTCCGTTACCTTTTAGGAGGAAGGCGCCCCACCTAAACTGTCTACCAGACACTGTCTCCGTATTTAACGGATTAGAACTAAGCCTTTGGAAGGCGGGTGTTTCATTGGCGGCTCCATCCGACCCGGAAGCCGGACTTCATAGCCTCCCCGCTACGCTACGCATCCAAAGACTTAATTCAATATCTGGTGACAGTAAAGCTCCCGGGGTCTTTCCGTCTAGCCGCAGGTAGCCCGCATCTTCACGGGCATTGCATTTTCACCGGGCACCTCGCCGAGACAGTCCCCCAGTCGTTAAGCCTTTCATGCAGGTCGGAACTTACCCGACAAGGGGTTACGCTACCTTTGGACGGTCAGAGTTACCGCCGACGTTTACTGGATGCTTAACCCGGTCAGCTTCCGATATTATAAAATATCGGAAACCGCCGAGCATAACAATCCAGCACTGGTCAGGCTTCAGCCCCTATACATCCTCTTTCGAGTTAAGCAGGGACCTGTGTTTTTGATAAACAGTCGCCAGGGGAACTTTCGCTGCGCCCTAAACACCTCACTACCACTACTAGAGTGATAGCGAAGCGCTAGGGAGGCCTTCTCCCGAAGTTACGGCCGCTTTTTTGCCGAGTTCCTTGGCGAGGTTTCACCCGTTCACCTTGGTACACTTACACCAGGCCACCTGTGTCGGTTTTGCGGTACGGGTCCCGCCAAATTAACTCTTCAAGGATTTTCTAGGAAGGTCGCTCACCTATGTTCCCCAAAAAAATTGGGTTCCTCTTACTCCATCGGAGTCATTCAAAATGACTCCTCAGAGTAAGAACGGAAATCCAATAATCCGCATAGGCTACAGACCTCCGTCTCCTTGAAGAAACTTTGACGGGAGGGCCGGAATATTAACCGGCTGTCCATCGGCTACGCCTTTCGGCTTCGCCTTAGGCCCGCCTAACCCTTGGCTGATTGTCATTGCCAAGGAAACCTTGGCCTTTCGGTGTCTGGGGTTCTCACCCAGATTGCGGTTACTCATGCCAACATTCTCACTCCCCATCGCTCCACTCAAGCTTTCGCTTGAGCTTCAACGCAATGGGGACGCTCCCCTACCCTTGTCAACAGCAAATTTACTGTTGACAAGCCCTGGCTTCGGTACTGAGCTTTAGTCCCGTGAATCTTCGGCGCAGGATTCCTTAGCTAGTAAGCTATTACGCACTTTTTAAAGGATGGCTGCCTCTAAGCCAACCTCCTAGCTATCTAAGGAATCCCACTTCCTTTGAAACACTTAGCTCAGATTTAGGGACCTTAGCCGAAGGTCTGGGCTGTTCCCCTCTCGAGCCTGGACCTTAGCGCCCAGGTTCTGACTGCCTCCAAACCCTTTCTGGCATTCGGAGTTTGGTTGGAACATCCGGCAAAGCCAAGATGTTCCATCCAGTAGCTCTACCTCCAGAAAGGTATAAGGAGACGCTAGCCCTAAAGCTATTTCGGGGAGAACCAGCTATTCCCGAGCTCGTTTAGCTTTTCACTCCTTGCCACAGCTCATCCCAGAGCATTGCACGGCTCACGGGTTCGGGCCTCCTTCCGCATTTCTGCGGAATTCACCCTGGCCATGGCAAGCTCGCTCGGCTTCGGGTCTTGCCCTTTCCCCTAAAGCGGGCTTTTAACCCTCGCTTTCACTCCGCCTTCTCCCGTTTATAGCGGGATTAGACTCGGGGAAAAGACAAACTCGTTGGCTCGTTCTGCAAAAAGCACGCCGTCACCCCGCTAGAATATATTCTAGCGGAGCTCCGACTCTTTGTAGGCAAGGCGGTTTCAGGTTCTATTTCACCCCCCTCACCGGGGTACTTTTCACCTTTCCCTCACGGTACTAGTTCACTATCGGTGTCCGGGGAGTATTTAGCCTTGGCAGGTAGTCCTGCCTGCTTCCCACAAGGTTTTCTTGACCTCGTGGTACTCAGGAAAGATAGCAAGGAGCGTAGGATCGTTTTCGCTTACGGGACTTTCACCCTCTATGGTGGCCCTTTCCAGGGTCCTTCAGCTAACGATCCTACCTAAATGCTCTCCCTCAGCAATGATTCCTTGACTCTCAGAAGGAGCCAAGGAATCATCCTGACGCTATCTTCCTACAACCCCTGTCACAACTTCTAAAGAAGATGTGACAGGTTTGGGCTCTTCCCTTTTCGCTCGCCGCTACTCAGGGAATACGCGCCATAAACCCGATGACTCCACTCAAGTTTGCTAAAAGCAAACTTGAGAAATCTCACCGGGTTTTGTCGCTTTTCCCAAAATCGCAAAGCGATCTAGGGAAAGCAACAAATGGCGCATTTTTTTCTTTTCCTCCGGGTACTGAGATGTTTCACTTCCCCGGGTTCGCCTCCTGCTAAAGTAGCAGGATGTCACGGGTTTACCGTGACGGGTTGCCCCATTCGGGAATCCCGGGATCACAGGTTGCTACGCACCTCCCCCGGGCTTTTCGCAGCTAAGCCACGCCCTTCATCGCCTCCCGGACCCGAGGCATCCACCGCCTGCCGTATAATCTCCCTTTTAGCTAGCAATCGAAAGTCATTCCTTTCCTTATTAAATTTTTAAAGATCTTCAATCAAAAAAACCGCTTGAAGCGGCCTTCTCAATCAAGGTCTAAAATATTTCTTTTCATCCTGGACTTTGGCCGCTTCTTAAAAAAGAAATTAAATTGTTTTTATGTTTCATAAATTTTTCTTCTTTTTTATTATAAGAAAGTAAAAATGCTTGTCAAGATTTTAATTTCTCTTTCAAGATTCTCTCTGCTTTTTTAGGGTCTATCTTTCCTCTGCTTTTTTCCATAGCTTTCCCTATTAAAAACTGCAAAGCTCTCTCTTTTCCTTTCTTATAATCTTCAACTGCTTTCTTGTTTTCTAATATTACTTTTTCTAAAATTTTTTCTATTTCTTTAACATCCTCTATTTTTTTCCAATCTTTCTCTTCCAAAATATGAGAAGGATCAGCTCCTGTTTTAACCATTTCTTCTAAAAGATTTTTGGCAATTTTTGAAGAAATATTTCTTGTATATAAAAGAGTTATAAATTCAGCGAAATTTTCAGGGGTAACTAAATTTTTTTTAATAGAAAAATTATATTTTCTCAAAAGAGAAATAAAATCTGTCAAAAGATAATTAAGAGTTTTCTCTATTAGTTCTTTTTTTGAAATTTTTAAAGAAATAGATTTTTTCCAATCGAACAACTCAGAAATTAATTTCTCAAAATATTCTCCCAGCTCTTTTTCTTTCACTAAAATCTCAACTTCTTTTTCAGAAAGGCCATATTCCTTTTGAAATCTCTTCCTTTTTTCTTGAGGAAGTTCTGGAATTTCTGACTTTATTCTTTCTATTTGAAATCTTGAAATCTTTAGAGGAGGTAAATCTGGCTCAGGAAAATATCTATAATCTTTAGCTTCTTCTTTCCATCTCTGAGAAAAAGTAATCTCTTTTTTATCGTCCCATCCTCTTGTTTCTTGAACAATCTCTCCTCCTTTTTTTAAAATCTTTTTTTGTCTTTCTATTTCGTATTCTAAAGCTTTTCTTACTGCTTTAAATGAATTCAAATTTTTTATCTCAACTTTCTTTCCCAATTTTTTTCCTTTCCCTAAACTTATGTTAGCTTCTACCCTCATTTGGCCTTTTTCCATATCAGCTTCAGATACCTCTAGATATCTCAGAATTAATTTTAATTCTTTAGCAAAATCTTCAGCTTCTTTTGGAGAAGTAATATCAGGTTCTGTCACTAACTCCATTAAAGGAACGCCTGCCCTGTTAAAATCAACCAAGGAAGCATTTTCTTCTTTTAAATGAATAGATCTAGCGGTATCTTCTTCTAAATGAATCCTTCTTATTCTTATTTTCCTTTTTCCTAGTTTTAAAAATCCTTTTTCACATAAAGGAAGATCATATTGAGAGATCTGATAGCCTTTAGGTAAATCAGGATAAAAATAATTTTTCCTGTCGAACTTAGAAAAATCCAAAATTTTACAATTTAAAGCAAGTCCTGTCTTTATTACTTTTTTTACTGCTTCTTTATTTATAGTAGGTAAAATTCCAGGTAGCCCCACACAAATTGGACAAATATTAAAATTTGGCCTCTTTTCTTCGGGATCGTTTTTACAAGAACAAAACATCTTTGTTTTCGTTTTCAATTCTATATGAATTTCTAGTCCTATTTTTGGAAGGAAATTTTCCATAAATTAAATCTTTATATTTTTTGAAAAA
>CBEVQU010000005.1:0-30273 GCA_965552115.1 uncultured bacterium
TATACACAGGATAACCCCCAACTACTTCCATATCATATATACGATGGGTAATCGGGGCTTTCTTTTTATTATAGGAAGTAAAAGTAATAATATCTCCAATTTTGTAATTTTTTTGTGGTTTCACTACAACAATACTACCCATTTTTATAGTCGGTTCCATTGAACCAGATTGAACAACCATTACTCTATAATTTCCAGGAATAGGAAAAATTGAAACTATTAAAAATAAAGCGATCAATCCAATAAAACCAATAAAAATGTAATAAATTGTTCTAAACAACTTCATAATTCTTTACTCCAACTTCCATGATACAAAGACAACAGAAAGAAAAACTCAGATAACCAAAAGAAATTCAAGATTTTTTTATCCACTCCTTTTTACTCCCAAGGTTCTGTCTGTTCTAAAATAAATTTGATGTCAAATGTTGCTTTATCTGACTGAATTTCGTTCCCAACACTTGCGTCAATATTCCAGTCAATAACTATACAATTTACATCACCTGCTGGCATATCATCATTTAAAAATGTTTTCCCTTTAGAAACCCACTCTGCTAGAGTATGAGTTTCATCAAAACGAAGATTGTCAACACAATTTTCATCCCAATAATCTCTCACTCTGATATTTAAATTTTCTGACAATTCGCCAACTTGCCCGCTTCCACAAGTACTGTCAACTTCATTTTCTGGTTCTGTACAACTCACATCATCATCTTGCAAATTCTCAAAAGTAATAAAAACCTTTGATGTCCAAGGTGGTCCACCTGGTTTTGGTAAACTTCCCACATTTTTCAACTTTATAGTTGCTGTATCGCTGTCACCTGGCTTTACATCAGAAATATCAAAAACAACACTTGTCCAAGGATTTTCATCATTAACTTCCAAATCTAAAGTCCCAGCAGAAAAAGTGTTGTTTTCACTAACTTCAGTATCTGAAAAATATGCGAAGGTGCCACCAATCGCTATAGCAGATACCACGCTGATTATTGACAAACTGATTAAAATTTTAATTTTAATTTTTTACTGACCTTTTATTTATATTTTTTATTATTTTTAATTTAAATTTCTGTTTTTTGCATAAA
The DNA here is from genome assembly GCA_965552115.1 of uncultured bacterium. Taxonomy (GTDB): domain Bacteria; phylum Patescibacteriota; class Minisyncoccia; order Minisyncoccales; family CAZLLZ01; genus CBEVQU01. Next base: position 1,080 of record CBEVQU010000005.1, read on the forward strand.
TCCTTTACAGGTTGCCCTTTACCCACCTAAGTTTCTGAAAGTGAAAATCTTGAGAGGAGAGTTACAAGAAAAATTCTTCTCTTTTTTAGTAAAACTTTAGAGAGTAAAGGGCAACCAAAAAGGATTCAATTACTCAACTTTAGCCCAACTGATAGCCAACTGTCCCCAAGTCTCACACCATGAAGTTGCTGGTTGAGTTACTACTATCTTAAATTCAAGTTTACCCTTTCTTGGTCCAGGTAAATCAAATGAGCTAGTTACCCAATTTTCTCCATCTCCTTGTCCTATATAACTTCCAATTTTCTTCCATGTGCCGCTATCATTGTAATACACATCAAAACTATCATTTTGTGACCCATCAAGGTGTCGCAAGGTTAATTTTGTCACTTCTTCATCGCAAGCATTCATTACAAATGTAGCATACTGATGATCAGAATCACATCCTGTAGGAGGACCCATTACCAATCTAAATGTTCCATCATCTCCTCCTCCGTAGTTATTTCCATTAAACGGCACACCATTCTGATTGTAGCTCCAATCATCGGTTGTCATAGTTAAGTGTCCTCTTTCACTAACTGGATTACCGATATCTACAAAATCACCCGCTGGCTTGCCATAATCCTTACCACTTATCTCGCATTCGGTACCAGGAGGTGGAGGACATCCTTTAATCTGTTGAGCATAAAGTTCAACAGTAAAATTGACTTGGTCTCCTTGATATTCATTTCCGGCATCAGCATCCATATGATAACTTTGAACTACAGTCATCTCTTCACCTGGCTCAATTTTTCCTAAATAAATCCAGCAACAATCAACATCGCTCATTTTAACACCGTCATCTTCAGAAATAATAGTTTCGCCGTTAACTACCAAATCATAGGTAATTTTTTCTGCGATGTTGTCTACTGGTGTATTTCCTGAACAAGTTTGAGTATCCGGATTCCAATCTCCACTCTCTGCCTCACATTCTGGCTCGCTCATTTCTCCACCATTGACGTCTTCAATTTTAATATGTTTCCAAACATCAACCTCGTTCTGCCCTACATTCTTAAGAACAAACTCTTTATACTCAACTTGACAAGGCTTCATATCGCCAATAGTAAAATAACCTTCCTCACTCCAAGGATTCTCACCATTTACCGCAATATCAACTGTCCCTGCAGTGAAAGTATTTCCAGAAGAAGTTTCTGTATCTGAGAAGTAAGCTATTGTTCCTCCTACTGCAATAACTCCTACAACTGAAATAGTTATTAAACTTATAATAATTTTTTTATTCATTTTTTTATTTTTTTTATTTTAGTATTTTATTTAAGAAATTCGACCTTTTTAATTTTAATTTCTATAGCAAAAAAATAAAAAGCGACCATCCAAACCACTTCGACTTTTTTAAGGAGGACTTTTTATTTTTTTCTTTTCCTTTCATTAATTTGGATCCAGTCCTCCCCTACTGGATGGTCAAATGGATTTAGATAGGTTATCATAAAAGAAAGAAAGATGTCAAGAGGAAGTTTTCCACAGAGATCTTTTATGGGCATCCCACCTGGGGAGGCTCTTTCTAGGAAAATCCCTAGAAAGAAAAGGTGGGATACCTGTAGAAGATCTCTCTGGAATTTCGAGAGCTGTTGAAATATAGCATTTTTTAGTAAATTTGTCAAGAGAAATGATTAAAATAGAAAAGGAGAAAATAGTTGTTGGAATTTCAGGTGGGATTGATTCTTCTGTTGCTTTGATTTTATTAAAAAAACAAGGCTTTTCCCCTATTGGGGTTTCTTTAAAATTTTCTGTTTGGAGAGACAAAAAAAATCTTTTAAAAGAGAATGTTTGCTGTTTGGAAAAATCTTTTGAGATAGCTAAAAAAATTTGTCAGAAATTCGAAATTCCCTATTTTATTTTCTCTGCTGAAAAAGAATTTGAAAAAAAAGTTATCAATTATTTTATTTCTGAAATAAAAAAAGGAAAAACTCCAAATCCTTGTATTATTTGTAATGAAAAAGTAAAGTTTCAAAAATTGTTAGAGATAGCTAAAAAATTAAAAGCTCCTTATATAGCTACAGGTCATTATGCAAGAGTTAAATTTAACAAAAAAGAAAAAATATATCAGTTGCTTAGAGGTAAAGATAAAAAGAAAGATCAAAGCTATTATTTATGCTTTCTCAATCAAAAGATATTAAAGCATACTATTTTTCCTTTAGGTAATCTCAAAAAAGAAGAGGTCAAAAAATTAGCTGAAGAATTTGGGATAAAAGACTTTTTCAAAAAAGAAAGCCAGGATCTGTGCTTTGTAGCTAGGAAATCTCTTCCTTATTTTATTGAGAAATTTATCGGAAAGAAACCAGGAAAAATTATTAATGAGAAAGGAGAAGTTTTAGGAGAACATAAAGGTTTGCATTTTTATACTTTAGGTCAAAGAAAGAAACTAAAGATTCCAGGAGGTCCTTTTTATGTAATAGGTTTTGATAGAAAAAGAAATCTTTTAATAGTATCGAAAAATAAAAAAGATCTCTATAAAAAAGAGATTTTTGTATCTCCTTTCCATTTTATCTCAAAAAAACCTCCTAGAAAGAAAATAGAAATTCTTTGCAAAACTCGCTACAAGCAACTTTTAAAGAGAGCTATTTTATTTCCACCAAAAAAAGGTAAAATAAAGATTGTTTTTAAAAAATCTTGTCTTTCCCCTACCCCTGGACAGTTTGCTGTCTTTTATAAAAACGATATTTGTTTAGGAGGAGGAATTATAATTTAAAAAGCCCTGCCTTTTGCTCTCTACTCCTGGAAAAGAACTCCAAGTGGGTGTCCGCACTCAAGGGCCTCGACCCTTGAAAATGTAGGACTCCCTTGTAGAGAGTTTGTCCCGGAGCTTTTTAGAGAGCTTTGGCAGGGCTATTTCATTATAGGAAGTCAAAATAATTTCTGTCAAGAAAGAAATCTACAGGTTTAAAACTTTTACTAATTGCTTAATTAAGGCTATAGTAACAGGAGGAGCTAATAGACTATAAGATTCTACTCCATTATCATCTTTGAATACAAAAGGTTTTTCTAAAATTTCTACTTTCTTTTCTTTTTTGTTCCATTCGAAAGAATATTCTGGAGTAATTTCATAATCATCGACATATTTTTTAGCTATCTTTACAGGAACTGAATTTCTTAAGAGAATTTTTGGAATTCCGTGCAAAGAGAAAGCTTGCTTTATTAATTTTTCATCTAGCTTTAACCTTTCTCTTATATGAGAGAGACCTAAATTATCTCCTTCTTTTTGAACCATTCTTGCCCCTTTACATTCAGGATTGTCGCAAATTAAATAAAACTTTTTTTCTTTCTCATCGTATTCTATCTTTTTTGTAATAAATAATTTTAAATTTCTTGGAGTTTGGCATTTTGGACAAATAACTCTCCATTTCATTCTACTTTCTATAACAGCTTCTGGAACATCTATTAAAACAAAAACGTCTGGATCTTCTCTGTAGTCAATCAAATCTCTGAAAAATAAAGAATAAGAAATTTGATCTAAATTTCTTGGAAATCCGTCTATAAAAAGAGCTTTTCTTTTTCTTTTTTGGATTTCTCTTTTTACTAAAGCTAAAATTAACTCTGTTGGAAGTAAAGTTTTAGTACTTCTTTTCTGGAAAGACACCAGAGCATCTTTTAAAGGGATATATCCTCGATAATTTCTTTCTAAAAATTCTAAAATCTCTTTCTTTTTTTTCTTGCCTTTCATTTCTTTCTCCACTCCCCTTACCATATCTCCTATAGAAAAATGATCTACTCTTTCAGGAGAAACAACCTCTTTAAAAAGCTTAGAATAAGTTCCTTTGCCTGAATTTTTCTTTCCTAACAAATAAGCAATAAAAGTATTTTTCTCCAAGTATTTTCTTAATTTTTTTATCTCTTTTCCTGCTTTAGCTTCGAAATATTCTTTTCTTTCTTTCAAATCAGAGAGATCAAACTTTCTTTTGAGTCCTTTTATTTTTGTTTTGAAAATAGGAAATTCTATTTCTTTCATGTTTTTAATCTTATATTTTACTATTTTTTATTTTAATTAAAAATCCATCTGTTAAAAATTTAATATCTCCACTTTTATCTGTTCGAAAGATGTTAATGTTAAATTTCTTCAACCTTTCCAAAACTTCTTGATGAGGATGTCCGTAAATATTTTCTTTTCCAACGGAAATGACAGCAATTTTTGGGGAAACAGCTTTTAAAAACTCACCTGAACTAGAAGTCTTACTTCCATGATGGGCAACCTTCAAAATATCTGCTTTTAAATTAACCTCTCTAATTAACTCTTTCTCTATCTTTTTGTAAATATCCCCTGTGAAAAGGAAAGAAATTTTATTAAATTTTAAAAGAGAAACTATTGAGGTATTGTTTGTGTTTTTAAAAATTTTTCCTTTTAGACTTTCAAAAGGAAAAAGAACAATTAAACTAACTTTCCCAGCTAAAATTCTTTCTCCTCTTTTAGCAAAAATAACTTTAGCTTTTTCTTTTTCTGTTAATTTTTTAAAAAATTGATAATCTTTGCTCTCTTTCTCTACACCTGTAATTAAAACATAATCTACTTTATAAGCTTTTAAAACTCCTATTAGACCTCTTAAGTGATCTCTTTCTGGATGAGTAAGAATAATCAAATCAATTGATCTGTCATAAAAAGGAATTTCTTTTGATAACTTTTCTAAGAAAAGATCTTCAGAAGGTCCTCCATCTATTAAAATTTGATGTCTTTGAGGCGTTTCTACGAAAATAGCATCTCCTTGTCCTACATCAAAAAAGATAACTTTTAAAAGAGAGGGGTTGGATAAATCAAAGACAACTAACCAAGATAAAATATTACATATCAATAAAATTCCAATACTCCAAAGCAAAACTCTCTTTCTTCTTTCAGAGGAAAGAATATTCACTTTTTAAATTTTTTATCTCTTAAATACCTCTTTTAAAGCAGTCTCTTTAATCAAAATAGAAACTAATTTAGCTAGCATTTCTGCTCTCTTTTTCATCTCTTCTTTTGTAACAGGAGTAATTTCTTCTATGGCAGCTTTCAAGAAATCTTCTTTATTTTCAATCTTTAATTTTTCTGCTAATTTTAGATAATATTCTCTTAAATCCTCTTCTTTTTTTCCTTCAGAAAATCTTCCCCCACATCCTGTAATAGATCCTACTACTTCACCCTCAACAGTAATAGGAACCCAAAGAGAAGCAAAACCTGCCCAACATTCTACAAAAAGAGGTTCTTTTTGGGTTCTTACTAAATTTAAAGCCGAATTATAACATATTTCACACTCTTTCTTCCCTTCTTCTGTTCCCATTATCAGCTGACAAACCCTTTGTTGACCTGACATTTTAGTAATTAAATTTCCTTCTTTGTCTGTCATTACAATTTGAGCTCCAACAGCGGAAGCAAAATCATCCTGAAGCAACTGAATTCCTCTTAAACACCATTTAGCCTCCTCTGACAGTTCTTTTTTCTCCATAATTTAAGAAATTATTTATTTTGACTTTTTAATTTTTGACCTTTTATTAAATTATTTAAATCTTCAACAAGACTTTTTAATTCTATTCCATAAAATCTAGCTATTTCTTTTAAAGTTAAATTTTCTGCCTCCAAAGAAGCAAAGGGACACTTTAAACAAGGAAAATGATATTTTCTTAGAATTTCTTTTACTCCTTTTATCCTTAAGACTTCTTTTAATGTAGAATTTTCATTAATTCTCATTGTTTTTTAATGGACTGCGCAAGATATACAAGGATCGTAAACTCTGATTAAAGATTTAACCTTTTCAATTTTTTCTTTCTTTGACAATTTTTTATGAAAAGAAAGGAAAGCCTTGATATCTTCTTCCAAATTATTTAAAAATTGAGCGGTAGGAGTAATGATATTACAATTTATAATTCTTCCTTCTTTATTAGTTTCAAAATAAGTAAAAAGTGTTCCTCGAGGAGCCTCCATTGCAGAGAGAGCAGATCCTTTCTGAAGGAAAATTTTAACTTTTTCTTCTTTGAAAGATACTTTTTCTAAAATTTCTAAAATAAGATCCCTTAATTCTTCTAGAAAATGTAAAATTTCTACTGCTTGAGCGAAATTATTATAGAAAACATTTTCAAAAAAATCTTTTTCTTTCAACTTTCTTTCCTTCAAAAAAGACTCTAAAAATTTTTTAGCAAAAGAAGAAAGATTTTGTTTGTTATTTTTTAATCTAGCAAGAGCACCTAGCATATAAGTTTTCCCTTTATATTTTACTCTTTTAACGGGGAACTCTTTAAAATTCTCTTCTATTTCATTTGAGTAAAAATGTGCAACTGAAGACTTTTTCCCTCCTGCTTTAATAAATTTACCTTCATAATATGGATAATTTTTTGAAAGATAAAGAGAAGTAAAAATAGTTTTTCTTTTTAAAGAAGGGTATTCAATCTTTTTAAAAATCTCCATTAAATAAAGAGTTTCCTCAAATACTTTTTCCCATTCTTTTAGAATTTTTTTCAATTCTTCTCTTTTGGGAATTTTGGGTATTTTTCCTATTTGGGAAGATATAGGATGGACTGTCCTTCCTCCGATTAGTTTAATTATAGAAAGAGAAAAATCTCTTATTTTTAAAGTGGCTTTAGCTTCTTTTTTAAATCTTTTTAATAAATCTGATTCTTTTTTAATATCTAAAAAATCAGGTAAGGTCAAAAAAAACAAATGAAGAGTGTGGCTTTGAATAATTTGACTACATAAAAGTAATTTTCTCAAGAGAGTAGTTTGAAGAGAAGGTTTAATTTTTAGAATTTTCTCTAAAGCTCTGCATGTATTTAAAGTATGAACAACAGGACATATCCCACAAATTCTAGAAACAACAACAGGAACTTCTTCTACTTTTCTTCCTATTAAAATTCCTTCAATTTGTCTTAAACCTTCTAAAACTTGTATCTTTAAATCTTTTATCTCTCCTTTCTTAGTTATTTTCGCAAAAAAGCCCGCATCTCCTACGATTTTGTGAACATGAGGAAGAGTTATTTTTTTCATATTTTTATTTTAATTAATTTGGTCTTTTAAGCCGAAAATTTCCAAAATTTCTTCTTCTCTTTCTTTAGAAATTCCCAGTTTGGTTAAATTCTCAAGAAACCTTTTAACATTAACATTTTTTAGAAATCCTCGGCACCCCCAACAAGGAAAATTATTATTAGGACAAACAGCTCCACAACCTCCTAAAATTACAGGTCCTAGACATAAGGTTTTTTTGTTTAGAAAACATTCTTTGGTTCCTCTTTTTTGACATTCTAGACAAACTGGCCTTTGTAAAATTTTAGGAATTTTCCCTTTTATTAATTCTTTAGCATACTTTAAGAATTCTTCTCCTGAAATTGGGCATCCTGGGATATAAAAATCTACCTTTACAAACTTATCTATTTCTTTTATCTCAGGATTTGGAACTTTTAAAAGATGGCGATAAATATGTCTTATTGTTTTTTCTCTCCCTTGATATTCTTTCATTTCAGGAACCCCACCTAATATTGCACAAGCTCCCATAGCCACTAAAATTTTAGCTTTCTTTCTAGCTTTCTTTAAAATTTTAATATCTTCTTTTGTAATAGGTACCCCTTCAACAAAAATAATATCTACTTTTCCTTTTGGAAAAGGTTCATCTTCTATCAAATCAAAATTAGCTAATTTTACTTTTTCTAAAAATTTAAAAAATTTCTCTCCCAAGTCTAGAAGTGTTATCTGGCATCCTTCACAAGAAGTCAAAGAAATAAAAGCTATTTTCTTTTTTTTCATTTTATTAGCTCCCAAATTTCTCTTTAATTAATTCTTTTTCTTTTTGAATCCTTTGATGTCTTTTTTGGAGTTCTTTTGGGATAGGGAGATTCTTTTTTGAAAGATAGTCATAGATTGCTTCAGAGAGTGCATCTAAAGCCAAAAGAATACAATGCATTTTATGCGGAGGGAGATCTCCTAACATTTTCTGAACATCTTCTTTTTTCAAAGAAAGAGCTTCTTTTAATGTCTTTCCTTTAGATATCTCAGTAACTGCACTACTTGAAGCTATAGCAGCTGCACAACCATATGTTCCAAATTTGATATCTTTTATAAAATCTTCTCCTTTTTTATTTTTCTCAACTTTGATATGAAACCACATTAAATCTCCACAAATAATATTTCCAGCTTTTCCTATCCCATCTGGATTTTTAATTGTTCCTAAATTTTTAGGTGATCTAAAGTATTCTAAAACTTTTTTAGAATAAATATTTTCTTTTTTCATAATGAAAAACCTGATATTTTTCTTAATCTTTCAATGCTTTCTTTTAAAGCTTCAAAAAACTCATCTATCTCTTTCTCTTTCGTCCACCTCCCTAAAGAGATCCTTAAGGAACCGTGGGCTTTTTCAGGTTTAAATCCTAAAGCCAGCAATACTTTCGAAGGCTCAAGCTTTCCGGAAGCACAGGCTGATCCTGTAGAAACTGCAAAACCTTTTAAATCTAAATCTGTCGCTAATGCTTCCCCTTCCACTCCTTCAAAATAAAAGCTAGCGTGATTAGGTAATCTTTCTTTAGGATGACCTGTTAAATAAGATTTTGGAATTTCTTTTAAAACTTTCTTGATTAATTTATCTCTCAATTTAATAAGTCTTTTTGATTCTTTCTTCATTTCTTTTTGACAAATTTGAGCTGCTTTTACAAACCCAACGATAGCAGGTAAATTAACAGTAGAAGATCTAAATCCCATCTCATGCCCTCCTCCATGAAGCAAACTTTCAATCTCTATTCCTTTTCTTTTATATAGCAAAGCTGCTCCTTTGGGACCGTACATTTTATGAGAGGAAGCAGTCAAGAAATCAACATTCAAATCTTTAATCTTAAAGGGAATTTTTCCAAAACTTTGAGAAGCATCTGTATGAAATAAAATTTTTTTCTTTTTGCAAATTTCTCCTAATTTCGAAATTGGCTGAAGGGTACCTATTTCATTGGAAGCATGAATTACAGAAACCAAAATCGTCTTTTTAGTAATGTTTCTCAATAAAACAGAAGATTTTACCATTCCGTATTTATCAACTGGTAATTGGGTAATTTTAAATCCCCTCTTTTTTAACCATAGAGCAGGATTTCTTACGCTAGAATGTTCTATTGAAGAAATAATAATATGATTTCCTCTCTTTTTCTGAGAAAAAGCTACTCCTTTCAAAATGGTGTTGTTGCTTTCAGTAGCAGAAGAAGTAAAAAAAATTTCTTCTTTTTCTACTCCTAAAATTTGAGCCATTTTTTCTCGGCATTTTTCTAAAACTTTCTTAGCCTCTCTTCCAAAACTGTGAGAAGAAGCAGTATTTCCAAATTTCTCATAAAAAAAAGGGAGCATCTCTTTTAAAACTCTTTTATCTACAGGAGTGGTAGCCGCATAATCTAAATATATTCTTTTTTTATTTTTCTTCATTATTATTTTTAAATTTTACCTGAAATCATAATTATGGCTAAACTAATCATAATTATTCCAGCTACCAAATGCAACTTTCTTATATTTCTCTCTCTCCAAGCAAAAATATCTTCTACATTCTTCAATCCTAAATAAACAAGGAAAACTATAAATACCATAGGTAAAATAAAGATGAGATTATAAAGAGTAAGAAAAGGTAAAACTTTTACAAAATCTAATGCACAGAGTATTCCTCCACAGATAATATAAGGTCCTATAGTGCAAGGAAGCAAAAATAAAGTAACGAAAATTCCTACGCCAAAAGCTCCTTTTGGAGAAGTGATAGTAAAAATTAATTTTCTCATTCTAGGTCTTAAAGAAAGAGGCATCTCAGTCAAAAGAGAACCTGGTTTGTATTTTAAAAAATCCTTTATATTTAAGACTCCTAAAATTAAAGCCAAAACTCCTAAAATCTTATAAAGCCAAAATCTAGCAAAAGTTAAAACTTGAATTTTTTGGAAAAATTTCACAATTAAAATCCCGTAAATAAAATATAAAATAAAAATAGCTAAAATAAAAGAAAAGCCAGCTAGAATTACCTTTCTTTTATCTTGGGGATTGTAAGTTAATATAGCTGTCAACATTAAAGCTAAAACAGCTAAAGCGCAAGGATTAATACTGTCTACAGTAGCTAAAGAAATTACTTTAGCTAAAGTAATCTTCGCTCCTATATCTTTAGTCTTTCCTCCTTTTTCTTCTTTACTTGAAGCTACAGGAGATACCTTTAAAGACTCACCTCTCCACTGAAAAACAAAATCTCCTATTTTGATAGCGTGATCAAATTCTACATATTTTCCAGAAAGAGCAATTTTTTTAGGGGAAATCTTTTTAAAATCTTTTCCTTCTAAAACTTTATTTAGATCTTCTTCTATTAATAATTTTCTTAAAATTTCATTATCTCCTTTTTCTCCTTCCTTTATTAAAATTCTATCTCCTTTCCAAATTTTTGGATAACCTGGTATCTTTACAATTTCTAAATTTTCAAAACTAAAAGAACCATCTAAAAGATAGAATTTATTTCCCGTGCTTTCTTTAATTTTTTCTTTTACATTTTCCAAAATGGGATCGTCCCCTACAATAATATCTTTTTTCTCCTCTCCAAATATTATCAAAGGAATTCCACAACAAGGATAAGGACCGAAAAGTTTACAGTAAGGTAAATCAAGTTTCTCACAGTACTTATCTAACACAAGAGCATTTTCTTTAGTTTGATATATCTCGTATTCTAAAACGATGAAATTGGGATTTTCTTTTAAAAGTTTTTCCAAGATTACAGGATCTGTCTTTGCACAATGAGGACATCCGACACCTGTAAAATAAACAGTTGAGACAAAATTGTCTTGGGAGTTAGCAAAAAAAGGTAGAGAAATTAAAAGAAAAGAAAATGTAAGAAAGTAAAGTTTATTTTTTCTCATTTTTTTCATTTTCGAAAATTTTCTTTTTAGCAATTTTAGCTAATCTCAAAGTAGAAATCAATAAAGCAGATTTTCTCAAATCAATTTTTTCTTTCTGTGAAGTATTAAAAACTTCATCAAAAGTATTTTTTAAAATTTCAGATAATTTTTCGAAAACCTTAGATTTTCTCCATTTCTTTTTTTCTTTGTTTTGTAACCACTCAAACCAAGAAGCTATTACCCCTCCTGAATTAGCTAAAATATCTGGAATGGAAATTATTTTTCTTTTTTCTAAAATATTCAAAGCTTCTTTAGTAACAGGACCATTTGCCATCTCAATAATAAATTTAGCTTTAATTTTCTTTGCATTTTCTTTAGTAATAACGTTTTCTATGGCAGCAGGTACTAATATATCTACTTTCATCTCTAAAAGTTCTTTATTAGAAATTTCCTTTCCAAAGATAGCATCACAAACAGAACCTCTTTTTTCTTTACATTCTAAAACTTTTTCTGGATTCATTCCTTTTTTTGAAAAAATCCCTCCTTCTTTTTCAGAAACAGCTACAATTTTGAATCCTTCTTTAAAAGCAAAATGAGCAAAATGATACCCAACATTTCCAAATCCTTGGATAGCGATAGTTGTCTTATTTGGCTTAAGATTAAAGAACTCCTTTAATTTTTTTAGAATTACAACGCCTCCAAAACCTGTAGCCTCTTTCCTTCCCGATAACCCTCCTAAATTTTCAGGCTTTCCAGTAAAAGCTGCACTTGTGAATTTCCCTCTCAATTTCGAATATTCCTTCACCATCCATCCCATTATTTTCTCATTAGTGTTCATATCTGGAGCTGGAACATCAATGTCAGGTCCCAATAAAGGGAAAAGAGTTCTCACATACCCTCGAGATAATCTTTCTAATTCCCTTTCTGTCAATTTAAATGGATTTACTTTAATTCCTCCTTTACCTCCTCCAAAAGGAATTCCTACCAAAGCACATTTTAAAGTCATCAAAAAAGCTAAAGCTCTTATCTCTTCTTTGTTAACTTGCTCTGAAAATCGAATTCCCCCTTTAAAAGGACCTAATAGATCATTATGTTGGACTCTGAATGCCTCAAACAATTTAACTTTTCCATTCTCTAACAAGAGGGGAATATGAAAAGAAATTTCTCTTTTGGGAGTTAAAAGATATTGAATTATATCTTTTTCTAACTTCAAAAAATTAGCTACCTCTATAAATTCATCTTTTATATTTTTGAGAAAACTCTCTTTTTTCATTCCTTTCAATTAATTCTTTATTTTAACAAACTTCAAAAAATTTTTGAAAAGTTGACATTTATTTTTAAAAAATGTAATATTGTCTAGGTGATTGAATGGAAAAGCTAGAAATAGGAGAAGAAATAACAGAGGAAGAATTAAAAAAGAGAGGATGGGAATTTACAGATTACTTTGGAGAATCATCGAAAATTTATAAAAAAGGAAAACAGAGAATTCTTTATAATTTTAAAACAAAGAAAATTGAGCTCTTTTATAATGTTGAATAAAAAAGTAAATTTACCCTTCTTATTTTGAAGGGTTTTATTCTTTTAAAATTGAAAAAAACTAAATTTCTCCTTCAAAGTCTCTATTCAGAGAAATTTTTTTTGTTTTTTTGGGTTTAAGATATTTAAGAATAACTTTGAAGGCTTCTTCAGGTTTTGACTTTTTACCACAAGTAAAAATGTCTATCTGACAAAAAGAGTATTCATCCCAACAGTGAAAACTTATATGAGATTGTAGTAAAAAAGCAAAACCTGAATAGCCCGGGAATTTTTCGTCTCCAAATTTCTTTATCTCTAAAGAAACCAAATCCATTTTGGCTTTTTTTGTAGCTTCTTTTATCATCTCTTCTAAATTTCTCTTGGAACTCATTTGAGAGAGATCACACCCATATAAATCTGCAATAATATGTTTCCCTCCAGGAGAAACTTTTTTGGCCATTTTTATTTTTTTGAGACCTTTAATCTTACGAATTTTCTTTTTCCTACTTGAATTATCATTCTATCTTTTACTTCTATCATTTTTCTCCATTCTCTTTCAACCTCTTTGTTAACTCTTACTCCTCCTTGTAAAATTAATCTTTTTGCTTCAGATTTTGAAGAGCAAAGACCAACTTTTACTAACAACTCTAAAATTTGAATTTTCTTTTTCTCTAATTTCACCTCTCTTATTTTAGAAGGTAATTTTTTTTCTTTAAAAATTCTATTAAATTCTTTTTCAGTTCTTTCAGCTATTTTTTTCCCATGATACAAAGAAACTACTTCTTTAGCTAAAGCTGCCTTAAGAACTCGAGGGCTAACTTTTTTTAATTTTAAATCTTCTTTCATCTCTTTAATTTCTTTTAAAGGGACTTCTGTCCAATGCTCAAAGCCTGAAATAATAATTTCATCTGGAAGAGCCATGATTTTTCCGTACATATCAAGAGGTTTTTCATCTAAAGCAATATATTTCCCTTTACTCTTTGACATCAAGATTTCTCCTGTTTTTGGATGAGATAAAAGTTTCTTAGCTAAAATAAATTTTTCTTTTTTCTTAAATATTTTCAACATCTCTCTTCCTATCAACATATTAAAGATCTGATCTGATCCTCCAACTTCAACATCAACATTTAAAGCAACGGAGTCATATCCATGAAGTAAAGGGTAAATAAACTCGTGAAGAAATATTTCTTTTTTGGCTTTCATTCTTCTTTTGAAAAGATCTCTTTTTATTAATTGGCCTACTGTAAATTTTTTAAGCAATTCTATGAAATCTTCCAAAGAAAATTTTCTCCACCATTTACTATTAAAAATGAGCTTTGCTGGATTTTTCTTTGATTCGAAATCTAAAATTTTGCTAGCTTGTTTTTTATAATTTTTAAGATTTTCTAAAACTTCTTCTCTTGAAAGTTGTTTTCTAGGAGAAATTCTTCCTGTAGGATCTCCAATTTGAGCGGTAAAATCTCCTACTAGTAAAAAAACTTTGTGTCCTAATTTTTGAAATCTTTTCAAAATCAAAAGGCTTGTTCCGTGATCTAAATGCAAATGAGGAGAAGTTGGGTCAACTCCAAAATAAACTCTAAGCTTTCTTTTACTCAATAAAGCTTTCTTTAATTCCTTTTTAGAAGGGTAAATTTTTTCTATTGCTCTATTTAATATTTCTTCAATTATTTCTTCTTTTGTCATGGAGATTTTTTAATTATAATTTATTTCATTCGTATCTTAAAGCTTCAATAGGAGATAGATCTGCTGCCTTTTTAGCAGGGTAAATTCCAAAAATTAAACCTACCAACACTGCTATTGAAAATCCCAATATTATAGCTTTTATCGAAACAAAAAATTTCCATTTTATAAGCAATAATTTTTTGAAGATAATTCCTCCAAAATAAGAAGAGGAAATTCCTAACAAAACCCCTATTATACCTCCTATCAATGTCAAAAATACAGCTTCCAATAAAAATTGGATCAAAATATCTTTTTTAGTAGCTCCGACAGCCTTTCTTAATCCTATTTCTTTTGTTCTTTCTTTTACAGAAACTAACATAATATTCATAATCCCAATTCCTCCGACAATTAAAGCTACAGCAGCAATAGAAGTTAAAAACAAAGTAAAAATTCCAGTAATATTGCTTAAAATTTTAGCTGTCTCTTTCTGGCTCATTACTTTAAAATCGTCTTTCGAAAGATCTCCCTCCGGATTCTTAATTCCATGCCTTTCTCTTAAAAGCAATCTAATTTCTTCTACTGCTTGATCAATTAAATCTTCTGATTTTGCTTTCGCTACAATCCATCTTACATGATTTATCCCTAATAAATTCTTCTGAGCTGTTGTTATAGGAAGATATACTTGCTCATCTAAATTCATAAATGCTTGCATCCCTTGCTCTTCTAAGACTCCTACTACTCTAAAATTATTTTTTTTAATCCTCACTATTTTCCCTATAGGGTCTTCGTCCCCAAAAAGATCTTTTTTTACTTTATATCCTAAAACTATTTTCTTAGCTAAAGATTTAACATCTTCTTTTGTAATATTATCCCCTAAAATAATTTCTGTCTCAGCTATCTTTATAGCATCTGGAGTAGTTCCCATAAAAGTAATTTTTTTACTTTTGTCCTTGTAAACGATTCTATCTGCCCCGATCACAAAAGGAGCTACAGCTTCTATCTCAGGAAGTTTCTCAATAGCTTTTGCGTCTTCAAAAGTAAGGGTTTTAATTTGCATCTCTTCTGCCATAGATTCTATTATTGATCTTCTTTCCATTTTTTCGGACCAAGGACCAGGTTCAATAAAAATATTATTCGAACCTAGAGAAACTATTTGATTCACAATTGAATTTTGGACTCCTATCCCCAAAGACATTACAGTTACCACCGCCCAAATCCCTATAATTATTCCCAAAATAGTTAAAAAAGATCGAAGTTTATTTACTTTCAATCCTCTTAAAGAGGTTTTTAAAAGAAAATTTATCTTCATATTTTTCTCTCTTCTTTTATAACTCTACCATCTTTTAAATAAATGATTCTTTTTGCTGCCTCTACCACATACTCCTCATGAGTTACTATCACAATGGTGTGACCTTTTTCATTCAATTTTTTAAAAATCTCTATAATTTTCTCGCTTGATTTTGAATCCAAATTCCCGGTAGGTTCATCAGCCAAAATAAGAGAGGGTGAATTTACAATAGCTCTTGCTATCGCCACTCTTTGTTGTTCTCCTCCAGATAATTGATTTGGGAAATGATTCATTCTAGAAACTAAACCTACTTCTTCTAAAGCTTTTTTAGCTTTTTTTATTTGTTCTCTTTGAGGAAAGTTTGCATAAATTAAAGGTAACATTACATTTTCTAAAGCAGTTGATCTTGGTAAAAGATTAAACGCTTGAAAAACAAAACCTATTTCTTCATTCCTTATTTTAGCTAATTTTTCATCTGAAAATTCATCTATATTTCTTCCTTTGAACTTATAAGTTCCAGAGGTTGGTCTATCTAAAAAACCAAGAATGTGAAGTAAGGTAGATTTTCCAGATCCTGAAGGCCCTTTTATAGCTACGAATTCTCCTTCTGAAATATTAAAAGAAACTCCATTAAGAGCTATTGTAGAGACTCCATTCGAATATATCTTTTTAAGGTCTTTTATTTCAATCACTTTTTACAAATAAAATGATCTTATCTCCTTCTTTAAGAGAAGAGGAAACAATTTCTATTTCTCCTTTGCTTCCTTCTAATCCTGTTTTTACTTCAACTTCTTCAAATTCTCTCTCTCCTTTAGGAATTCTCACTATTTTTTTATTTTCCTTTTCTACGATTGCCCTCTTTGGAACAAACAAAACATTTTCTTTTCTCTCACAAATAATACCTACGGTGGCGGTCATACCACTTTTTATTCTTTCTAATTTTTCTCCTCCAAAATTGATTTTACCTTTGTAATAGACAACTCCTCCTATTACAGTAGGGGCAGGATCTATCTCTAATAATTTCCCTAAAAATTTTTCATCAGGTAAAGCATCTATAGTAATTTCACAATCTGATCCAATTTTAACTTTAGAGACTTCTGTTTCTGGAATATCCACTTCTACCTCATAAGGGAGAGAGGGTAAAACAAAAATGAAAGGTTCAAAACCAGCAGATGGAATAAGCTCTCCTTCTTTTTTCTCGATCTTTGTAATTTCACCATCTAAAGGAGAAAATAAATCAGCTTTCGCAAGCTTATCTTTTAAAATTTCAATTTCAATCTCAGCTTCTTTTATTTTATTTTGATATATTTTTTCATCCTCTTTTGTTGGTGGAGATAATAAAAGTTGAAGATCTTTTTTAGCTGTTTCTAATTTTCCTTTAGCCAATTCTAAAGATAAATTCAAAGAATTTAGATTTTGCTTTAAATTAGAAATACTTTTTAAGATAGAATTTACTTTCTCTTTTTCTAAAAGAACAATTGACTTAGCATTTTCCATCACATCTTTATATTCATCTCTCTCTGACGTCTTTATAATCTGAGTAAGATTTTCATCTATCTCTTTAAAAATTTCTTCTGTTCGAGATATAGCTTCGTTTATCTTTGTTCTATCTTTCTCTTCTTTTGTACTATTGTGAATTTCCTCTAAATCATCTACTAAATTTTCTATTTCTTTTTTTTCTTCCTCAATTAAACTTCTTATTCTAAGATCTCCTTCATAAAGAGAATTTATCTCTTCGAAAATATTTTTTCCTTCCAAGAAATAATCTCCTAAAGAATTTTTAGCTGTCTCATAACCTCCTTCTAAATTTTCCTCAGCTATCTTGACTTCAATTTCTGCATTAGAAACAACCGTTTCTTGAAGAGCAATTTCCTCTTTTGTGGGTCCCTTTAATAACTTTTCATAATTTGTTTTAGCTTCTTCTAAAGCAAGTTTTGCTTTTTCTAGTTGAAGCAAGAGAGAGGTTTTATCAAGCTCTGCTAACTTCTCCCCTTCTTTTACTTTATCTCCTACGCTAACATAAATTCTTTTAATTTTTCCTGAAATTTCGAATCCTAATTTCACTTCTTCCCCTTTTTTAACTTCCCCTGTAACAGAAACAATTTGAAAAATATCTCCTCTTTTGACTTCTCCTATCACAAAAGGAGATTCTTTTCTTGAGAAAAGAAATTTAAAAATAAAAGAGGCGATTAAAAAGATGCATAAAAGAAAGATTACTATTTTTTTCATAATTTTACTTTTTAGGTTTGAAACCTACAAAACTATCCTCTTTTTCCTCTTTCACCTCACCATATTTACTCTCGTATTTTTCTAAACTTTCATTTAAAGCTTTAATAATCCTTTTTAAATGAGAGGGGCTCACTATAATTCTTGCAACTAATACTCCTTGGGGAGGAAAAATATTAAAAAAATCTAAACAAAACTCCTCTCTTGTATGGGAAATTTGAACTAAATTAGAATAGAGACCTTTGAGGTCCTCTTCTTTTAATTTAATTTTAATTTCTTTTTTCTTCATATTTTTTTAATTTTTTAATAGGGATTAATTTGGCATCTCTAATCTCTTCTCTTAAAGAAATCATTTTTTCTTTCTCAATAATAAAAGAGTTTATAAAAGAAGGTAATCTATTTATTTTAATTCTATTTAATTTTTTACCAAACTCAAATAAAGTATAAATAATAGAACCAGACATTCTCCTTAAAGCAGAAATATCTTGAAGCTTGTGTATTCTCTTTTTCAAATATACTTGTCCAATTTCATCTTCTTTTAAATATAAAATAGCTTGAATTAAGAGAGCTATTTCTACACTATAACCTGAATAAAATTCTATCTTTTCTAAAAATTCTTTTCTTCCTCCATATTCTCCAGAAAGAGGCTGAATAAATTTTTTGAGTTCAGGGAAAACGAAATTAATTAAGGGTTTTACTACTAATTCTGTCACTCTACCATCTTTTTTAGGTCTTTCATAATATCCTTTTATAAATTTTATCTTTTTATCTACAAGAAAGGGACCTATTAGCCCTAAAATAAATCTTTCATGAAAATTCTTGATATCTGAATCTACCCATAGAATGACATCTGTATTGAGATAATAAACGCTACTCCAAAGATTCCATCCTTTCCCTCTTTTTAAAGAAAGATTCAATTCTTTTGCGATTTTTCTATCTAAAATTACTCTCACTCCTTCTTTTTTACAAATCTCTCTCGTTCTATCTGTAGAACCACTATCTACCACCAATATCTCATCAACCAAAGGTTGGCACTTTTTAATAATTCTCAGAATTTTTCCTATCGTTTTTTCTTCATTTTTAGTAGGGAGAGCTACTCCAAAAGAAAGACCTCTCTTTTCTTTCAGTTTTAATAACCTATTTTTATCTCTAAATTGAGAATAATGAAAATACTTCATTTTGCTAATTTTAAAAATCATTTAAAATTGAAAAAATTTGAAAAGTTACCTTTTCTTTTAAGAGAGATTTCTAAATAAGATAAGTCTTTAAAGACTTTCCCCAGGGGGTGGTGGAGGTGTTTCTCCAGGACCTGGTGGAGATGAAGGTGTTTCAGGTCCTGGAGGAGGAGGTGGTGGTGCTCCTCCTGGTGGTGGAGGAGGTGGTGGAACTGGAGGTTCTCCTGGTGGTGGAGGAGGTGTTTCTAAAAACCAATTTTTCATTTTTTGAGTAAATTATAATTAGACCTTTTTTAAAATTTTATCATAAAAAATTAAATATTAAAAAGTTTGCTTAATTTTTGACAATTGTTTTAAAAAAGATAAAAATAAAATTGATAAAGGGTCTCTACCCCACCCTTTATCGCCTCCTCTCTTTCCTCTAATTTCTTTTTTATAGTTCTTTTTTAAAGGGAGTCAATCTCCTCTTTTTTTATTTATATTTAGAATTTAGTAAAATAAAAAAAAGATGATTTTGTTTCCTACATTCTTTCTCTTGGGATTTTTTTCAATCGTTAGTCAAACAATAATTCTCAGAGAATTAATAATCAGTTTTTATGGAAACGAATTCTTTATAGGAATTGTTTTATGTAGTTGGATGATTTGGATAGCTATTGGAAGCTATCTCTCTCAAAAAATCTCCAGAAAAAAAGATTCTTTCTTTCTCTCAATTTTGTTTTTTTCTGGAGTCTTTCTCTTTTTGGAAATTTTTTTAATAAGATTTTCTAAAACTTTCACAGAATTTCCAGGAGAAATACCAAATTTACTTTACTCTTTTTTGAGTGCTTTTTTTCTTCCTGCTCCTATTTGTCTTATTTTAGGAAGCTGGTGGACACAAGGAACAAAAATTTTATCTAAAAGTAAAAAAGAAATTTCAAAGATAAATTTAGCTTATTTGATAGAATTGGTAGGTTTTCTAATAGGAGGAATTATTTTTTCTATTCTTTTTGCTTTCTATCATGAATTTCTTATTACTAATTTTCTCTTTTTCTTAAATTTAATTTTAATCACTTTCTTTTTAGCTTTAAGAGGGAGAACTTTTTTGAAAATTTTAACAATTTTTTTATCTATAGTTTGCCTATTTTTATTTTTTTCTCAAAAGCTTGACAATTTAAATAAAATTACAGCTTCCTTTAGATTTAGAAATCAACACCTTATTTCTTCTACTAACACCCAATATGGAAATATTTCTATTACTCAAACAGAAAAACAATATAACTTTTATGAAAGTGGGCTTTTTTTAGGAACAAATAAAGAAACATATTTTAACGAAGAGCTAATTCATCTTTCTCTCCTTTCTCATTCTCGAGCTGAAAATGTTCTCTTGGTAGGAGGAGGATTCAATGGAGGGATATATGAAATTTTGAAGCATCCTGTAAAAAAAGTGTATTATCTTGAATTAGATCCAAAGTTAATTGAATCCTCTTTTGTCTTTCTTCCTGAAATTTATAAAAAATCTCTAAAGGACGAAAAGGTAAAAATAAAAACTTTAGATGCTCGCTATTTTCTCAAAAATTCAAAAGAAAAATTTGATGTAATAATTATAAATTTGCCAAATCCCTCTACCATCTTACTCAACCGTCTTTATACAAAAGAGTTCTTCCAAATAGTTAAAGAAAAATTAAAAAAAGATGGAGTATTTGTCACTTATTTAGATTACTCCTTGGGAGCTCCTTCTTTAAATCTCAAAAATTTAAACTCTTCTCTTTATAAGACCTTAAAAAGTGTTTTTAAAAATGTGTTTTTAATCTCAGAAGAGAAAAATTTCTTTATTTGCTCAAATAAAAAAGATTTTTCTTTGAAAGAAGAAAATGTCCTTCAAAATTTTAAAGAAAGGAAGATAAAAGGAGAATATGTGAATGAAAAATTTCTCTCTTACAAAATTTCAAATCCAAGAAATAAAGAGGTTCTTTTATCTTTTAAAAAGAAGGTAAAAACAAATAGAGATTTTTTTCCAGTCGCTTATTTATATCAAAATCTCTTTTGGTTAGAGCATTTTTATCCTTTAGCCTCTAAAATTTTTATAAAATATGGGAAATTTTTTGTTGCTTTGTTTTTTACTTTTTTAATCTTTCTAGTCTTTTTCTTTTTGAAAAAAAATAAAAGAAAGTTTTTTCCTCTTTTTTCTATATTCGTTGCAGGATTTTCCCTTATGTCTTTTGAATTTTTAGTTATTTTTCTCTATCAAATTATAATAGGATATCTCTTTATCAGAATCTCTCTTTTAATAGCTCTCTTTATGGGAGGAATGGCTTTGGGAGTTTATCTTGGAAATAAAAAAATAAAAGAAGAAAAAGATTTTTATTATTTAAGAAATGTTCATCTTTATCTTTTCTTTTTCTCTCTTTTTCTTCTCTTTTCTTTTTTCTTTCTCTCAAAAATAAAAACTCTCTTTTTACAAGAGAGTCTTCTTTTTCTGTTAGCTTTCTTGGGTGGATTTTTTGGTTCTCTTGTCTTTCCTTTCTCAAATAAAATTTATCTTTCAAGAAAAAAAGATATTTCTCAAAAGACAGGAACAATTTATAGTTTTGATTTATTAGGATCAAGTTTAGGAGTGATATCAACTAGTGTTTTTTTAATTCCTCTTTTTGGAATTTTTTCTGTCGGATTTTTGGTAGGAATTTTAAATATTGTATTATTTTTATTAGGAAAATTTTATTTAAAAACCTGAGCAGTAAAAATAAAAATCTCTATATCTTTCTTTTTCCAACAATCAAAACTCAATCTTAATTTTTGAACACATAAATTTCCTAAAAATTCTTCTAAATTCCAATTAGTTTCTCTAGCTACTTGAGGCAGAAAGGTTCCACTAGCTAATCCATATTTCAACATCACACCATGCTTTCCTAATTTAATTTCTTTAATATTGTCTATTTTTTCTAAAGGACTTAAAACAGAAATCTCATATTCTAAATCAGGCAATTCATCTTCTCTTACCGGAGGAAACCTAATATCTTTGGTAGCTGCGGAAATTGCCATTTGAGAAACTACTTTATAAAGAGGTTCTGGAGAAGGAGTGAAAGTTCCTATACATCCTCTTAAAATTCCATGTTTTTTTAAAGTAACAAAAGCTCCAAGTTTTTGGTTTAAAAAGGGATCTTTTATCTCAAACTTAGGTATCTTACCTTCTCTTATAAAACTTTCTACAGATTCTTTTGCTATTTCTAAAAGCTTCTTTCTCTCTTTTTTATTTAAAAGATTCCCTCTTCTTTCTCCTAAAATAACAATTGCTCCATAACCTACTACCCTATCTTTGTTTGGAGACACCTCGCCTGAATTAGTATATTTTATTAATTTAGCTGAAAAAGCTCCCAATTCTTTACTTACATTAACAACTGTTTTAATAGCATCTAATCCACAAGCTAAAGTTAAAACATTTGGCAGGTCTTCTTTTTTAGCTTGAGAAATTCTTTCTTCTATTTCATCAACATTTAAAGTTAAAATAGCATCTATCGTCTTTTTATCAATTTTTTTTGCAATCTCATATGGAGGATAATGAGACAAATCTGAACTAGCAATCAAGAGAACATTTTTTCCTTTTATATTTTTTAAAATAGCATCTGAAAGAATCTTCCAATCTTCATTAGAAGAGCTATTTCCAAACAAAATAGGAACGATTTTAAAATCTTTCAAAACCTTTTGTAAAAAAGGAAGCTCAACTTCTATAGAATGCTCTTTCAAATGAGCTTCTTTGTTAAAAAAAATTCTCTCATGACAGGAAATTAGCTTTTTTGCCAATTTTTCGTCAATTTCTATTTCCCCTAAAGGAGTTTTATATTTTCCTTTTGGAAAAACAGAAATCCCATCAAATTGAAAATAATGACTATTTCCAATAATTATTACAGTCTCTATTTCTTCTCCTTCTAATTGCCGGAAAGCAGAAGCTGCAACTTCCCCTGAAAAATCATAACCTGCATGGGGAACAATCAAAGAAATAATTTCTCCTTCAAAATTCTCTTTTTTATTTTTCTCCAAGAGAAAGGAGACTTTTTTATCTAACTCAGCTGGTAAAGAAGGATAAAATTTTCCCGCTACTGCGCTTTCTCTAATTAACTCTTTTTCAATTAAGTTTTCTCCTTTCTTTTTTTCAAGAAATATAAAAGAGAAAAAGAGCAAAAGAATAGAAAAAAGGATAACTGAAAAATAAAAATATTTTTTCTTTTTTCTCTTTTTCATAATTTATTTCCAAACACCTGGAATTTTTTCTCCAGTAGGACATCTACCTTCCTCATCTAAATTATATTCTTTTACAAAAAAGCCTTCTCTTACAACAGCAGGTTGATGAGAATCTGGACAGAAAGTAGTGCTTCCTTCTGGATCATAAATATTGCCTGTATAAACATACTTTAATCCTAGAGCTTGAGCCATTTTTCTTGCTTTTTTTAAAGTTTCAATTGGAGTAGGAGGTAAATTCAAGAGCTTATAATCTGGATGAAATCTAGTAAAATGCAAAGGGACTTCCTCCCCTAAGTTGTTTTTCACCCATAAGATAAGATTTTTGATATCTTTTTCAGAATCGTTCTCTCCTGGAATAACTAAATTAACAATTTCCAACCAAACTCCTTCTTCTTTCACTATTTTCATTGTCCTCAAAACAGGTTCTACATGTCCTATAGTCATTTTTTGATAAAATTCATCATTGAAACCTTTAAAGTCTACTTTTACAGCGTCTAAATATTTTAATAATTCTCTAAGAGGCTCTTCATTTATATAACCTGCTGTTATCATGACTGTTTTAAGTCCTTTTTCTTTAGCTAATTTTGCAATATCTAACATATATTCATAGAAAACAACAGGCTCAGTATAAGTGAAAGCTATCACTTCCGCTCCCCTTTCTATAGCTTCTTGAACTACTTCCTCTGGCGACATTTCTATAGTCTCTACTTCCCAAGGAAAAACTTGAGCTATTTCCCAATTTTGACAAAACTTACATCTTAAATTACAACCTGTTGTTGCAATAGAGAAAGCTTTGCTTTGAGGTAAAAAATGATAGAGAGGCTTTTTTTCTATTGGATCCAAATGAGCTGCAGCTATCTTTCCATAGACTAAAGAATATAATTTCCCTTTTATATTTTTTCTTGCTCTACAAATACCTATTTGGCCTGGAGATAAAATACATCTATTTGGACACAAGAGACACTGAACCCTCTTTCCATCAAGCTTTCTATAAAACATCGCTTCCTTTAAATCCTCAGGATTTATCTTCTCTTTTTGATAAATCAGAAATAGAGAAAATCCTACAATGAATATTAAAAATAAAATTGCTCCAATTTTTGGTACCATATTTCATCAATAATAGAAATGAAAATATAAAAATAAAAGGTAAATTACAGAAAATAAAATTATAAGATAAATGTTTATCCATCTTTCATCTTTTATAAATTTTAAAAGAAAAACTTTTACTGGAAAGAAAATGTGTAAGATTAAAAAGAAAAGAAAAGACAGAGGCAAAATAGAATTGTGAAGTTTTTGAGATGTAGAATAATCAATTATCCCTTTTGTCATTCCATAGCCTGAAAGGAAATACAAAAACAAAAGGAAAAGCAAAATCCAACCTGAAATTTTAGAGATAGAAAATAAAACCTTATTTAAATTCTTTTTCATAGAATTTCAAAATGTAAAAACCAGCTACCTTTTAAAATATGATATAACCCATAGCTCAAAAATAAAAGACCGACGATCAAACCTGAAATTCTTCCTACCTTTCGAAATTCTTCCATTTTATTCAAAAATCCAACAAAAAAGAGAGGAAAAATATATAAAGTAGTAGCTAAGAAAAAAATAGAAAAATAAACTATTCCCCCTATGAAATAGTGAAGATTAAAAACATAAGTTAAAGAAATGACAAAAGGAGGACAAATGTTTACACCAGTTAGAAATCCAAAAAAGAAAGGGGTATTTTTTCTTTTTAAATAAAATTTCTTACAAAAAAAACTTTCCTTTTTAAAAAAAGAAAGAGAATGAAGAATTAAAAGTAAAGAAAGAAATGTCATAGCTAAAAGAGAGATAAAATTAAAAACACTAATATTTATTTTTTCTCCTAAATATCCAAAAAAAGCCCCAAAAGTAATATACCCAAAAAATCTCCCTCCGATAAACTTTACTAACAAAGTTAAATTCTCTTTTTTCTTTCTATCTTCAGAAAGAATCAAAGGGACTAAAAAAGGAAAGCAATAACTTAGACAATATATTCCAGTTGAAAGCCCTGTTAAAAATGGAACAAAAATGAACTCTTTCATTTTTTGCAAAAATTAAATTCGCCCAAACTTTTCCTATCATCTTACCAAATTTAATCTATCAATTAAAGAAAAGAGTTTAAAAAACTTAAAGATAGCAAGAGTAGGCTTTTACCTCAAAAGAAAAAGGGACTCACTTTAAAAATTCAGATATTAATTTTCCTAACTAAAAACTCCAATTTATGGTTTTTTATAGTTCTACTAGAGCTTAAGCTATTTTCTTTCTAGCAGAAATTAAAACTCAACAGTTCTCATTTTTTAACCGCTTTTTAATCTAAATTTTTAAATCAAAAAGCCTTAAAATCTCCAACTCACCTAAGCTTAAAAGAGTTTAAGCTTAAGTGAAGAGGAAATCTTTTAGGAATTTTTGATAGCTTTGTTATTTCTAAAACAATCGATATTTTCCTTCAATAATTTCTTTTTGAACTTTCTTTAAATTGTTCAGATAATTTTGGCAAATTAAAAATGCTTTGTCTTTGACTTTAGAAAAGTTTTTTGCATTCAATTCAATCAAAGCTATTTGAGGTGAATCTAAAGGTTTTCCAATTTCGCTCAATATTTTTACATAACACTCTTTTACCCCTTCTATTTTTCCAATTTCTTGAGCAATCAAAAAAGAAAGAATCTGATAAAGTTTTCCTGGATGATTAATATTCTTTCCAGCTACAGCTTCCATTGACATTTGCCTTAAAGGAGTAATTAAACCACAAACTCTGTTTCCCCTTCCAACTTGACCATCATCTCCTTGTTCGGCACTTAAACCCGTGACCGTTAAATAAATTTCATTTTCTGATTTAGCAAAAGGATTATCTAAGGTATTGCAATCAATTTTTACTAAATCAAAATCAAAATTTTTCCTAACATATTTTTCAACTTCCCTTTTAAGTTTTTCTTTTCCTTTAAAATAATCTTTTATACTTTTAATATAACGAGAAATAAAAGCTACAGCCAAAGTCAAAGAAATTTTATTTTTCTCTCTTAAACTCATCACTTTAATATCTTTTCCTAAAAAGGGAAATTTTTTGGAAAATTTAGAGGAATTGATTAAATTAGCGACTTTCAAAGTTAATTTTTCTGTTTTGCTTAATGGACCATGAGCTACACCAAAAGAAGTATCGTTGGCAATCGGTATTTCTTCACTCTTTTTAAAAACTTCTTCCAAGTTTGCTGCCCCTTCTTGATAATCGATTGAAATTTCAAAAAATTTTTTAATCTCTTTTTGAGAGAAACTTAAATTTTTAGCCAACCAATTTTGAACTTCTTTGAGAATTATTCTCTTTACTGGAATTTTAATTTTGCTTACTTTATCTGTTGCTCTACCAGCAATAATAATTTTTACTGGCTCCAAAATCTTTCCCCCACCAAATTCAACCTTTACTTTCCCAGCTATAAGCAATCCTTTATCTAAATTATGATGTAAAACTTTCTTAAATTTTCGAAAATAATATCTGCTTAAAGCAAAAGAAGCAGCTTCACAAAGTCCATCGCAAATGGTATCAGGATGACCGATCCCTTTTCTTTCCACAATTTCAAAATCTCTTTCTTCAACCGAAGGAGATTTTAATTTTTCAATAACAATATTTCTCTTTTTTTCCATTTTATTGAAATAAATATGGTCTCGGTTTAATATTGGTATATTTTTTCCCTTCCTCAATTATTTCTTTTATTTCTTTTTCTGAAAAAGGAGTGAAATTTTTTCCTGAAACTGTTCCAGATTCTGTTTTTTCATAATTTTGCAAATAATATAATTTAGCTTTTTTAATTTTTTTGCAAATTTCAATAATGTCTTCTTTTTTGTGAAATTCTTTCACCAAGGTTGTTCGCAGTTCATAATCTATCTTCCCTTCCAACAAAAAATTAATCGATTTTTTAATATTTTCAAAAAGTTCTCTGGTTAAAACCCTTCCTGTAATTTCGTACCATTTTTCAAACTCAAATTTATGTTTTATATCAGTAGCCACATAATCTATTAGTTTTTCCTCAACTAATTTTTTTAGCATTTTGAAATTAGTTCCATTTGTTTCAAGTTCAACTAAATATCCCAATTTTTTAATTTTTTTGATAAATTCTGGAAGTTCTGGGTTTAAAGTTGGCTCTCCCCCGGTAATTGCTACTGCCTCCAAAAATCCTTTTCTTTCCTTCAAAAAAGAAAAAATCTCTTTTTCTGGAATCGGTTTTAATTCTTTTATTCTTTCTGGCAAAACTAAATGAGGCACATAACAAAACTGACACCTTAGATTGCAACCTGCAATAAAAATTACAGCTGAAATTTTTCCTGGATATTCAATTAAACTTTGTTTTTGCAAGAAAGCTATTTTCATTTTTTAAAAATTAAAGAAATTAAAAAGAAAAAAGTTAACACCAGAATAATTAAAGGACCTGCTGGAAGTTCAGTTAATTTAAAAAGTAAAATTCCTAAAAAAGCAGAAGTTATTCCAAAAAATGTTGCCGAAAAGGTATATTGGAATAAATTTTTGCTCAAGTTTCTAGCAATACAAGCTGGTATTGCCACCAAAGCTGCCGTCAAAAGACCACCAACAAGTTTTACTCCCAGAGCAACAATAATGGCAATTGCTCCTAGATAAAAGAAGTTATACTTTTTAATATCAATTTTTTCTGCTTTAGCTATATCTTCAGAGATATTAATTAAGGTTATTTTGGGGTAGATTTTTTTAACAACAAAGAAGACTAAAAGACACAAAATAGCAGTAACTGTTGTTTCCTTTAAACTAACTTTGGTAATATCTCCCACTAAAGCGGTTTCTGCCTGTTCAATCGGCAAAAACAAAAAAGCAATCGCTACTCCTGAAGCAAAAACAATGGCTGTTAAAGCTTCCATTGGCAATTTTGTTTTAATTTCAAATAACCAAATCAAAATTATTCCCAAAATGACAAAAGGAAAAGCACCCAAAGAGACATCAAAGCCATACATTAAAGCCAAAGC
Source organism: uncultured bacterium (assembly GCA_965552115.1). Classification (GTDB taxonomy): domain Bacteria; phylum Patescibacteriota; class Minisyncoccia; order Minisyncoccales; family CAZLLZ01; genus CBEVQU01. The sequence goes on from CBEVQU010000005.1 coordinate 28,998, forward strand.
AATTCCTGGTAAAGCCAAATGTCCCAAGGGACCTGCTACTAAGGCCATTCTTTTTGATAACATTAAGGTTCCCAAAAAACCTCCTATTCCTCCAATGAAAATTCCACAACTTAAACTTAAAAAGAATTGAAAATCCATATTTAATGTTTATGATGTTGATAAAATTTTACTTCGTGGCCGTAAAGTTTTTGTAATATTTCTGGAGTTAGAACTTCTCTGGGCACACCCCGACAAACTGGACATTTATTCAAACAAATCACGAAATTTGAAAATTTATAGACTACACTTAAATCGTGAGTTACTAACAAAATTGTTAAATTTCTTTCTTTCTTCAATCTAGTCAATAAATTATAGATAGTTTCTTCTCCTCCAATATCAATCCCAGTTGTTGGTTCATCAAAAAGCAAAACATTTGGATTTTTAACCAGAGCCCAAGCAACCAATATTCGCTGAAATTGACCAGAAGACAACTTTCCTATTTTTTTATGTAAAAAATCTTCCTTAAGTCCTACTGAATTCAAAAGTGCTTTTGTCTCTTTTAAGGAAACTTCTTTCAGCTTAAAAAATTCTAAAACTGACATCGGAACATCCTTTATAAAAGGCAATCTTTGGGGAACATAGCCAATTTTAACTCCTGGCTTCCAAGAAATTTCTCCTTTATAGGGTAAAATTTCCAAAAGAGTTTTTAACAAAACTGTTTTTCCGGCCCCATTTGGCCCTAAAATAGTCAAAACATCACCTTCTTTTACTTCAAAAGAGAGATCTTTAATAATATCTTTGCCATCCAATTTAACATTTAAATCTTTCACTTTTAAAATTAAATCTTTTTTCATGTTTAATTTTTTGAAGTTTTCTCTTTCTTTTTAATTTAATTATTCTCTTTTCTTTTTGCCATTCTTTTTCTGAATTTTAATTTTTTTAAGAATCTTTCTTTTTGACAAGTAGGTTTAATTTCTTTTGGCTCCCTTTTTGGCTCCCAAATCTTGTTTTCCTCAATTATATGAATCACTTCAAAGCCTTTCTCCTCTAATTTTTGAGACACAAAAGTGCGGTGGCATTTCCAAGGAAATCTTTCAGCACAAATTATAGCAGTTCTTTTCTTTTTTGCGATTTCTATTAAATTTTCCAATCCTTCTTTAAATTCTTTTGTTCTCATATAATTTTCATATCCTCTGTCTCTAAAACCTCCTAATTTTTCAATATGATAATAATCTATCTTCTTTTCTTTTAAAAATTTCTCTAAATTTTCTTTTTTAAAATGAGAGAAAAGTCTTGA
>CBEVQU010000006.1:0-29683 GCA_965552115.1 uncultured bacterium
GAGGTTATGTAGTAAAAGTTAAAGCAGATGAAACAGGTTTAGAATTTGGAACAGTAGGAGGCTATTGGACCCAATCTGGAACTTCTCTCTATCCAAACAATGCTAGTTGGGATGTAGGAATAGGATTAACAGGAGCAGATTCAAATTATAGGTTAACTGTAGAAGATAAAGGAGTAAAAATTACAAACACAGGAACAAGTTACTCTTTCTATGTAGAAGACGAAAATAACGATTCAACTCCTTTTGTAATAGATTCTTCAGGAAATGTAGGAATTAAGGAATCTTCTCCTCAATATACTTTAGATATTAACGGAGCTTTAAGATTACAACAACTTTCAGGTTGGAATCCTCCTGGAGCTAATGGAGTTATGTATTATGATGAAGACATTAACAAATTCCGCTGCTTTGAAGGAGGAGTTTGGAAAGATTGTATTACTCCCCAGAATGAGCAACCAAAAGCTATTTTAAGTAGTTTTAAAAAAAGAGGAAATCATAATTGTGATGACAATCCTTCAAATTGTTGTCCTTCTGGATATCATATGTGTAAGCTAGAGGAGTTAAGGAAGATATTAGCTGAAGGTGAACTAATAAAAGCTAATTGGAATGATCAATGGTGCGGCGGGTATAGTGGTTCGAATGCAGTGAATAATACAGAATGTGCCTGGATAGATGGAGAAGGTAAAGATTGTAATGATTGGACCTCTAATTCTCATTCGAATTATGGACATGTTGCTTTTCTTGGAATTAAGAATCTTTGTAATTCCACTTGGCCTTGCTATACTCCTTTTATAGGGAGAGGAGGAGCAGAGTACTGTGATAGTCTATATAAAGTATGGTGTTGTAGAGATTAAAGTAAAATTTTTTAGATATTTTTATTCAAAAAAGATGAAAAGATGTTGAAAATAAGTAAGAAGAGGAAGATTTTAGGATGCTAAATCCAATTGAAGAGATTAAAAATAGGTTGGATATTGTTGAGGTTATAGGTTCTTATATTAAACTCCAGAAAGCAGGAGCTAATTTTAGGGCTTTATGTCCTTTTCACTCCGAGAAAAAGCCTTCATTTTTTGTTTCTCCAAGATTACAGATTTTTAAGTGTTTTGGATGCGGTGCAGGAGGAGATATTTTTAAATTTATAATGATGATTGAAAATGTTGAATTTGGAGATGCTTTGAGAATTTTAGCTCAAAAGGCAGGGATAGAAATAGAAAAAGTCCCTCTGAAATTAAAGACAGAAAGACAAAAAATTTTAGACATTTTAGAGATATCTTGTCTTTTTTTTGAAAAGCAATTAGAAGGTGAGAAAGGAAAAGAAGTTAAAGAGTATTTAAAAAAGAGAGGAATTGGAGAAAGTTCTATTCGAAAATGGAGAATAGGGTATGCTCCGAATTCTAAAAAAGCTCTTTTGAATTTCCTTTTAGATAGAGGCTTTAAGACAGAAGAAATAAAGAAAACAGGTTTACTCTTTAAAAAAAATGGAGAATATTTCGATAGATTTAGAGGAAGAATAATGTTTCCTATCTTCGATTTCAACTCTCAAGTGATAGGATTTTCTGGAAGAATTTTTGGAGAAAGAGAAAAAGAAAAAGGAGTGGCAAAATATGTAAATACTCCTAACACTTTAGTTTTTGATAAAGGAAAAGTATTGTATGGTTTAAATTTTGCTAAAAAAGCAATCAGAGAAAAAGATTTTTGCGTTTTAGTAGAAGGGCAGACAGATTGCATTTTAGTTTCGCAAGCAGGCACTGAAAATGTAGTAGCTACTTCAGGGACAGCTTTAACTCCTTATCATTTAAGAGTTTTGAAGAGACATACTTCTAATTTAGTGATAGCTTTTGATATGGATGTGGCGGGAGAAGGAGCCACAAAAAGAGGGATAGATTTAGCTCAAATGTTAGATTTTAATATAAAAATAATTTTACTTCCAAAAGAGAAAGACCCAGCAGATGTGGTATCAGAAGGTAAAGAGAAATGGGAAAAATATTTAAATTCTGCTAAAGACATTTTGACTTTTTATTTTGAAACAGCTTTTTCAAATTTTGATAAAAATACTCCGGAAGGTAAAAAAGAGATAGCTAAGATTTTGCTCCCTGTTTTAAAGAGAATTCCTAACAAAATCGTTCAGGCTAGTTGGATTCAAAGATTAGCTAAAGAATTAAAAGTAAAAGAAGAAGATATAAGAGAAGAATTAAAGAAAGTGAAAATAGAAAGAGAGATGACAGATTTAATCACTTTTGAAGAAAAATTGCCAGAAATGAAAAAAAAGAGTAAAAAGGAACTATTGGAAGAGAGAGTAATTTCTCTTTTAATTAGAAAGCCAGATTTAATAGATTTAATTAAAGAAGATTTCTTAGATTTCTTCTCAGAAAAAAGTCTTAAAATCCTTAATTCTTTAAAAGAAGGTATTTTAAAGAAAGAAGAAAAAGAAATTAGTAAGATCTTAGAAAAGATTGAAGAAAAGCTTGGATTTGAAGACAAAGAATTTTTGAGATATCTTATTTTAAAATCTGAAGTTGAAAAAGAAGAAATAAAAGAACCAGAAAAGGAAATGAATTTTTGCTTAAAGGAAATTAAAAGAGAAGAAATTAAGAAAAAATTAGATGAATTATCTTTCCAGATAAAAGAAGCTGAAGAAAAGAAAGATTTTGAAAAATTAAAAATTTTAACAGAAAAATTTAATAATCTTTCTAAAAAACTTCTATGAGAAAAAAGAAAAAACAAAAAAAACTTTCAAAAAGAAAGAAAAAAGAATCCAAAAAAAGAAAGAAAAAGAAAGCCATTAAAAAGAAAAAAATTAAAAAAGAAGCTAAAAAAAGAAAAATAAGAAAAAAGAAAAAGAGAAAGCTTACCAAAAAAGAGATAGAGTTAGAAGCTCAGATTGAAGATTTGATAGAAAAAGTTCGACCTAGAGGATTTGTCACATATGAAGAGATTCTTCATCATTTTCCTGAAGTTTTAAAGTTAAAAGATTTGGAAAAAATATACGATAAAATTGAAGCTGAAGGAATAAAAGTAATAGAAAAGAGAGAATTTCTTGAAACTCCAGAAGAATTAGAGCTTTTAAAAGAAGTAGCGGGAGAAAGAAAAGAGATTGATTTAGTTCAAATGTATTTAAAAGAGATAGGGGAGACTCCTTTTTTAACAGCTAAAGAGGAAAAAGAATTGGCGAAAAGAATAGAGAAAGGAGATGAGGAAGCGAAAAAGAAGTTAGCTCAAGCTAACTTAAGGTTAGTTGTTTCAATTGCGAAAAGATATATAGGGAAGTCTCCTAAGATGAGCTTTTTAGATTTGATTCAAGAAGGAAATTTAGGTCTTTTTAAGGCAGTAGAAAAATTTGATTGGAGGAAAGGTTATAAGTTCTCTACTTATGCTACCTGGTGGATAAGACAAGCTATTACTAGAGCTTTAGCAGATCAAGCTAGAACAATCAGAATTCCTGTTCATATGGTTGAAACTTTAACAAAATATACTAAAGCTCGCCAGAAACTTTTAAAGGAATTAGAAAGAGAACCTTTGCCAGAAGAGATAGCAGCTGAAATGGGATTAGATGTTAAGAAAGTAAGACAGATTGAGAGAATTGCCCAAAGGACGGTTTCTTTAGAAACACCTGTAGGAGAAGATGAAGGAGATAGCATTTTAGCTGAATTTGTAAAAGATGAGAAAACAGCTCCTCCTTCTCTTCAGGCTTCTAGAACTCTTTTAAGAGAAAGATTAAAAGAAATCTTAAAAGATTTAACTCCGAGAGAACAAAAAGTTTTATCTATGAGATTTGGTTTAGAAGACGGAGTCACTCATACTTTAGAAGAGGTAGGAAAAGTTTTTGGAGTGACTAGAGAAAGGATAAGACAGATTGAAGCTAAAGCGTTGGAAAAAATTCGTCAGCACAAAGCTCTAAAGAAACTCAAGGATTATTGAAAAATAAAAATTTTCTATTAAAATAAAAAGAAATTCCGGGGTAGCTCAATGGTAGAGCGGGTGCCTGTTAAGCACTAGGTTGCAGGTTCGAGTCCTGCCCCCGGAGCAAAAAAAACGCCTCTAGTGGCGTTTTTTTAATTGAATTCCTTTTTTCCGTATTATGGAGAGTAAATTTGGTATAATAAAAAGAAGAATGTCTCTGTCTTTTTCAGGGGTAGCTAAAGAGGAATATCAAAATTCTTCATGGCTTTTAAAGAGAAAGTTTTAAAGATTGTCTCTCAAATTCCAGCAGGGAAGTTTTTAAGTTATAAAAAAGTAGCTTTACTAGCTGGGAAAGAGAGAGCTTCTAGGGCAGTAGGTCAAATATTGGCAAAGAATAAAATTTCCCAAATTCCTTGTCATAGAGTGATAAAAAGCAATGGAGAATTAGGTGGATATTTTGGGAAAAAAGAGCTTTCTTGGAAAAAAGCAGCTCTTTTGTTAAAAGAAGGAGCAATTGGAGTTCTACCTACAGATACTATTTATGGAATTTGTTGTACAGTTTTTAAAAGAGAAAGCGTGGAAAAACTATATAAATTAAAAAAGAGAGAGAAGAAAAAGCCTATGATTTTGTTAATTTCTTCTCCAAATGACTTAAAAATTTTCAAAATTAAAATAAAAAAATGGCAAAAAGAAATTTTAAATCTAATTTTACCTTTCAGGGTTTCTTTTATTTTATCTTGTAAAAGCAAAAAATTTCATTATCTTCATAGAGGGAAAAATTGTTTAGCTTTTAGAATTCCTAAAAATAAAATATTACTAAAAATTCTTTCTATTTCAGGTCCTCTTTTAGCTCCAAGTGCAAACTGGGAAAATTTCCCTCCAGCTACCTCTATTTCTGAAGCTAGAAAATACTTTAAAGATAAAGTTTTTTATTTAAATGGAGGAAAAATTTTAGGTTCCCCCTCTACTTTAATTGATTTAAGGGAAAAGAAAATTAAAGTTATAAGAAAGGGGAGAGATTTCTCGAAAATAGCTAAACTATTTGAAAAAGAATGAAAAGAAATAAAATTCTCTTTTTGATAATTGTTATTCTTTTTGGGACATTTTCTTTTTATAGGGGATATAGTTTTCTTTCAAAGGAATTAAGAAATTATGAAATTTTCTTTCAAAAAGAATTTTCAGAGAAAAAGGAAATTTCTTCTCAGATATCAGAGGAAGAGTTGAAAGAGAAAATAGGGCAAATGATTATAGTTGGTTTTAGAGGAACAAAAATAGATGAAAATTCTCCTATTGTGAGAGCTTTGAGAGAATTGAATATAGGGGGAGTAATTCTTTATGATATCGACGGTCCTTCTGGGAAATATCCAAGAAATATTATTAATAAGGACCAATTAAGAGAGCTTATTTTAGGTCTTCAAAAATTTGCCAAAATACCTTTATTTATAGCTATAGATGCAGAAGGAGGAAAGGTCAATAGATTGAAGCAAGAATATGGATTTGAAGAAATTCTATCTCATCGGAAATTAGGAGAGATAGATGATTTAAAAATAACAAAGAGAGAAGCTGAAAAATTAGCAAGAGAGCTTAAAGAAGTTGGAATTAATATGAATTTTGCTCCAGTAGTTGATTTAAATTTAAATCCTCAAAATCCTGTAATTTCGAAATTAGAAAGGTCTTTCTCTTTAAGTCCTCAAAAGGTTATTTCTCATGCTGAAGTTTTCATTAAAACATTTAAAGAGTATAAAATTGTACCTGTAATTAAGCATTTTCCAGGGCATGGGAGTTCTTTTGGAGATTCTCATTTTGAAAAAGTTGACATTACAAATACTTTTCAAGAAGAAGAACTTTTGCCCTACAAAATGTTAGTGAAGAATAAAATAGTGGATGCTATTTTAGTTTCTCATTTATATCATAAAAAAATAGATAAAAATTATCCTGCTTCTCTTTCTGAGAAATTTTTAAAAGGAATTTTAAGGAAAGAAATAGGTTTTAAAGGAATAATAATTTCAGATGACTTTCAAATGAAAAGTATTTCTAATTTCTACTCTTTAAAAGATATATTAGAGAAAGCAATAAATTGTGGAGTAAATATCCTTTTGTTTTCGAATAATGTTTCAGAATATGATGAAAAGTTGCCTTACAAAATAGTAAATACAATATTAAATGGAGTGAAAGAAGGGAGAATTCAAAAAGAAAGAATTTTAGAAAGTTACTCTAAAATATATGATTTAAAAAGAAAATATGAAATAATAAAATAAATGGAAAAACCTCTTTTAGATAAAAGACAAAAGAAAAAGAGAAGGCATAATTTAGCTTTTAGGTTAGAACACAAAAGAATAAAAGGGAAAAATAGAAAAAAGCCTGGGATAGAAAAAAAGAAAAAATGAAAGATAAATTCAAAAAGGGAGATCTTATTTTGCTTTTAACTGAAAAAGGAAAAAAGTTTTTGATTACCTTAAGAGAGAAAGGAGAGTTTTGCTATCATAAAGGAAAAATTAATTTCGAGGATATTTTAAGCAAAAAAGAAGGGGATTTTGTTTTTTCTTCAAAAGGAGAAAAAATTTTTCTATTTAAACCTACTATTTCTGAATATATTTTGAAATTTAAAAGGGGAGCTCAAATTATTTATCCTAAAGATATAGCTCAAATTATATTATCAGCTGATGTTTTTTCTGGAGCTAAAGTTTTAGAAGCGGGAACAGGATCGGGAGCTTTGACAATAGCTTTATTAAGAGCTGTTGGAGAGAAAGGTAAAGTTTTCTCTTTTGAAAAGAGAAGAGATTTTTATCAAATAGCTAAAAAAAATATTGAAAATTTTCAAAAAATTAGAAAAGAAAAGTTAGGGAAATTATACCTTTTTAATGAAAGTATAGAAAAGGTGAAGGAAAAAGATTTTGATAGAGTTTTTTTAGATTTACCTGAGCCTGAAAAATTGCTTTCTAAAATAAAAAATTGTTTAAAAGGAGGAGGAATTCTGGTTTGCTATTTACCAACAGTATTGCAGATTTTTAACTTAGTTGAAAAAGTTGAAAGGGAATTTTCGAAAACTTTTTATTTGTTGGGAATTTTTGAAGTCTTAAAGAGAGGATGGAGAAAGATAGAGAAAAGCTTGAGGCCAAAAGATAGAATGGTAGCTCATACCGGCTTTATAATTTTATTTAGAAAAATAAATGAAAAAATGTAAGTTTTGTAAAAAGAAAGCAGAAGTTTTTGTCGAGTTTTCTCTTTGTAAGGAATGTTTTTTTAATTTATTTGAAAAGAGATTTAAGAAAGATTCTGAAAAAATCTTAAGAAAATTCAAGAAAATTGCTATAGGTATTTCAGGGGGGAAAGATTCTGGAACCCTTTTATATTTATTAAGGAAAATATATCCTGAAAAGGAAATTTTTGCTTTCCATTTAAATTTGGGGATTTTTGAATTTTCAGATGAATCTGAGAAATTTGCAAAAAAACAGGCAGAGTTAGCAAAAGTAAATTTAAAGGTTTTTAGACTAAAAGAGATTTTAGGATTTGAGATTCCCGAAATTAGAAAAAAATATAAAAAAGTTTGTGGAATTTGTGGAAATATCAAAAGATATTTTTTTAATAAGATAGCTTTCGAAGAAAAATGCGACCTATTTTTGACTGCTCATCATTTAGATGATTTTTTAGAGAGAGCTTTAAACTCAATTTTGGTAGGAGATTTTGAATCCTTAATAAGGTTGAAACCTTACTTACCGAAAAGAGGAAATTTAGTAGCTAAATTCAAACCTTTCTATAGAACTTTAGAGAAAAATATAAGAGAATACGCCTCTTTAAGAGAAATACCCTTTTGTGAGAAAAAATGTCCTTTAAGAGAAAGAGATCTACCTCCTCAAAAAAGATTGAGAGAAGCTATCGAGATTGTTTCTCAGAGAGAACAAACAAAATATACTATTTTGAGTTCTTTTTTAAGACTTATAAAGATGTTGGAGAAAAATATTTCTCTGCCCAAGTTAGTAAAATGTGAAAGATGTGGATTTTTGACTACTTCTAAAATATGTGCTTTTTGTAGAAGAGTTAATAAAATAAAAAAAGAATTAGGGATTCAAAAATGAAAAAGAAAATCATTTTATGTAGTGCTTGTCTTTTGGGAATAAATTGTAAGTATGATGGCACTTCAAATAGAAATGAAAGAATTTTGAGATTAAAGAAAAAAGCAATTTTGGTTCCTGTTTGTCCTGAAATTTTAGGGGGATTACCAATTCCGAGAGAATGGAGTGAAATAAAAGGAAGGAAAGTTTTAACTGAATCTGGGAAAGATGTTACCAAAAATTATAAAAAAGGAGCGAAAGAGACTTTGAAGATAGCGAAGCTTTTAAATATAAAGACAGCTATTTTCAAACAAAAGAGTCCTGCTTGTGGAGCAGGTTTAATTTACGATGGAAGCTTTTCTAGAAAAGTTAAAAGAGGAGATGGAATTTGTACTAGATTGTTAAAAAGACATAAAATTAAAGTTTTTACAGAAAAAGATAAAGATTTAGAAAAACTAATATGAAAATTAAAAAAAAGAAAAGAGTTTATAAAGGTAAGGTTATTTCAGTAGATATTTTTGAAGGTAAAGAAAAAAGAGGAAAATTTTTGAAAGAAGTTGTAGTTTATCCTAAAAGCGTGGCAATTTTGCCTATTTTTGAGAGGAAAGTTGTTTTAATTTATCAATATAGAATGCCTGCTAAAAAATATTTATGGGAGATACCTGCTGGAAAATTGAAAAGAGGAGAGAATCCCAGAGAGGGAGCTAAAAGAGAATTGAAAGAAGAGACAGGTTTTTTAGCAAAGCGATTGGAAAAATTAGGGGAATTTTATCTTACTCCTGGATATTCTACAGAGTATATGTATTTATTTAAAGCTGAGGTTTTAAAGAAAGAAAAAAGAAAAACAGAGAAAGGAGAGGTGATTAAAAAAGTTAAAGCTTTTTCTTTGAAAGAAATCTCCGAAATGATAAGAAAAAAAGAAATAGTTGATGCAAAAACAGTTTTAGCTGTTTATTTATTGACAGAAAATAAAAGATAAGCTATTATACTCCAGGTGAAAAAAATGGAATGGATGCATGAAGAGATGGCAAATAAAATTCTCCAGCTAGCTGAAAGAATAGAAAGAGGACATCCATTACCTCATGGACACAAATTAATGGACCAAGAGGCAGAGAAAGAATTAGAAAGGATAGCTAAAATGTATCAATTGAAAATTGGGCAAGTTCCTTCAGAAGTGATCGAGAAATTAATTTCAGCTTTTAAAAAATGTTTATCATTGAATTTCTTTTGGCCAGATATAAAAGAAGAAATTGAAAAAGCAATTAAGAACTTAGAGAAAACCATTGAGGACCTTTCTTGGCCTCCATCAAAACCCTTTCCTTCCCATTAAAGCTCTTTTTCTTAAAGCTCTTTCTTCGAATGCCCTTTTATGGGTGTTTTTTATTTTATGCTAAAATAGCTTTAGATTATGGAAAATCCTGTTTTAGCATCAAATAGATACGTGTTTAAAAATTCAAAAGATGTTTTTATAGATTTTGAGAAAATAAAACTTTTATCTTCAAAACTTAAAGAATTTAAAAGACCTACCTTTCCTTTAAAATTTCATTTTTTAGAGAATTTTGAAAAAACATTAAATTTTCTTTTAATTATAGATTGTTTAAATTTTTGCTTTTGGAACAAAAAGCGAAAATGGAAAATTAAAATAAACAAAGAATATAAAGGAGGATACATAGGGATGGTTAAATCTCTCAAGGAATTTTTTAGAGAAAATCCAGAATATTTAGACTTTAAAAAATTATCCGAAATCTCTTATTTAAAATTTAAAGAAATGTTTAAAGGAGGGAAGAATCTCCTTTTATTAAAGAAAAGATGGGAAATTTTAAGAAAAGTTTCTTTTTTGATTTCGAGAAAATATAAAAATAGCTTTCTAAATTTTATAAAAGATGAAAAAAAAGACATTCTCCATTTAATGTTTAAAATAGTAAAAGAATTACCTTCTTTCAGGGATGAAAGAGAATTTAAAGGAAAGAAAATATTTTTTTATAAAAGAGCTCAACATTTAATTGCTAATATCTTTTCTTTGGAAAAATCATTTCATTTGGAAACATTTAGAAATATAAATAAATTAACTGCCTTTTCTGATTATAAATTACCTCAAATCCTTTATCATTTTGGAGTTTTAAGATATTCAAAAGAATTAAAAGATAAAATAAAAAATAGAGAAATTATTAAAAAAGGAAGTAATTTCGAGATTGAAATTAGAGGAAATACCATTTTGGGAATAGAGTTTTTAAAAAAGGAACTTGAGAGAAAAGGAAGAAATCTATTTTCTTTTGAAATAGATTGGATTTTGTGGAACTTAAGTCAAAAAATGAAATTTAATTTCCCTTACCATCTTACAAAAACTACAGATTATTAAATTGAAATGTTTGAATTTAAAATTCTCAAAAAATCAAAAAAAAGTTTTGCTAGATTAGGAGTTTTAAAAACTCCTCATGGAGAAATTTTAACCCCTGCTTTTTTACCTGTAGCTACTCAAGGAGTAGTAAAAGGAATGGTAAATAAAGAATTAGAAGAGATAGGGGTTCAGGGAATTTTTATTAACACTTTTCATTTATATTTAAGACCTGGAGCTGAGATAGTTAAAAAAATGGGAAAGATTCATAAATTTATGAATTGGAAAAGGCCAGTTTTTTCAGATAGCGGAGGATTTCAGATTTTTAGTTTAGGAAAAGGAATAGAGCATGGAGTAGGCAAGATAGCTCCGATTTTTCCTGAAAGGCAAATAAAAATTATTAAAAAATCTAAGAAAAAATTTATAAAAATAAGAGAAGAAGGAGTAGAGTTTAAGTCTCCTATAGATGGATCTTTACATTTTTTTACTCCAGAAAAATCTATTAAAATTCAGCAAGACTTGGGAGCAGACATTATTTTTACTTTCGATGAATGTACTTCTCCTTTAGATAGTTACGAATATACAAAAAGAGCGACAGAAAGAACTCATTTATGGACAAAAAAATGCCTTAAAGTTTTTAAAGGAAGAAAACAAGCCCTTTATGGAATAGTTCAAGGAGGAGCTTATAAAGATTTAAGAGAAGAAAGTGCAAAATTTATAAACTCTTTAAATTTTTTTGGCTTTGGGATAGGAGGAAGTCTTGGAAAATCAAAGAGAGATATGTTTAAAATATTAAAATGGATTTACCCTTTTTTAGATGAAAGAAAACCTAAACATTTATTAGGAATTGGATCAATAGAAGATATAAAAAAATGTATTCAGTTAGGGATAGACACTTTCGATTGTGTTCTACCAACTAGATTAGCTCGTCATGGAGTAGCTTTATCTAAAAAAGGAAAGATTCTTTTAAGAAAGAAAATTTATCTTAAAAAGAAAGAACCTTTAGATAGAGATTGTAAATGTTATACTTGTAAAAATTTCAAGCTTTCTTATTTATCTCATTTAGTCAGAGCAAATGAAGTTTCAGCTATTTCCCTCCTTTCATATCATAATTTGTTCTTTATGGAAAGGTTGTTTGAAAAAATAAGAGAAGAAATAAAAAATAATCAACTCTAAATATTTTTAAAACAGGAAATTTTTCTTAAAATAAATAAAAAATGTCTTTCTATCTCACAATAAGTATTCTAAGTCTTTTGATAGCTGGTGGAAGTATTCTTTTTGGAGCAACAAAAGCTTTTAGAAAAACAAAAGAGAATTTCCCTTTTAGAATCTTTTCTTTAGCTTTTATATTTCTAGGTGTTCAGATTACTCTTGTTGGAATAAGGCATATTTTTTTAGGTTTTTCTTTTTTTAAAATAGACATTCTTTTGCATTATATTGGGCAAGCTTTCTTTTTAGCTCCTTTCTTTCCTTTAGGAACTTATTTTGTTAGTTCTCTTTTAATTAAAGAAAATAAATTCTTAAAGAGAGGGATAGATATTTTGGTAATTTTTTTATGTCTTCTTTTTATCTTTTTTGTTTTAAAAGAAGGAGTTTTTTCAGGAGAACTTAAAGGCCCTTCTTATTCTTCAGAATGGGGAACAGAATATACATTAGATCCTTTTTCAAAAAAGATAATGCTATGTTTAGTTTTCTTTCCTTATTCTTTAACTATTATTTCTCTATCAAGAGAGATTTTAAGGAAAGTTAGAAAAAAAGGATATAATTCTTTAAGATTTTGGAGTTTATTTTCTATTTCTCTTTTAATATTTGGGGCAGGGGATGAGTTTGGGCTCAAAGATTGGCAATTGTTAATTTGTAGAGGAGTTTATTTTTTGATTGGAATTATAATTTATATTTCTTTCAAAAAATTTTATGATAGAGAAAATTTATAATTTTGCTTTCCCTTTGGTGACTTTAGTGAGTTTATTGGAAATTTGGATAGCTGGGGTAGTATATTTAAATTCTCCTAAAAAGAAAGTCAATAGGATTTTTTTAGTTTTCACAATTTTCCTTTTAATTTGGTTAAATTTTGCTTTTTTAGCTCGCTATTTCTATTTTCTCCCTCAATTATCTTGTCAACTTTTAAGAATTGCTTTTTCAATGCCACCCCTCTTTTTGATTTCTCTTTATCTTTTTTCTTTATATTTTCCTAGAGAAACAAAACCTTCTTTTTTCTTTGAAATTTTTATTTTTTTAATTTTAGGGCTTTTTTTATTTTTCTTTTCTCTTACACATTTAGTTATTAAAGATTTAAGAATAGAAAGTTGGGGAGTAGATTTTGAGTTAGGAAAAGGGAAATTTTTATATTATTTCGGATTAATTTTTTTAAGCATTTTAGTGTTGTTTCATTTAGGAAAGAAATATTTAATCCTCCCTCATGTCTTTAAGGAAAAATTAAGATATTTTTTCGTTGGTTTAATAATTTTCGCTATTTTTAATTTTATTTTTAATATTTATTTCCCTCTTTTTAAAAAAACAACAAAATTTTATCAACTGGGGGATTACTCTACTTTATTTTTGCTAGCTTTTACTGCCCAAGCTATTTTAAAAAAAGAACTTTTCGAGATAAAAAAGATAATTTTGACAGAATTTTTAATAGGGATTATTTCGATTTTACTTTTTTGGCAAATTTTTTATTCTAAAGATTTAAAAGAGATAATTTGGAGATCTTTCCTTTTTATTTCATTTTTGATTTTTGGATTTCTTTTAAGTAAAAGCTTAAAGAAAGAATTGGAGCATAAAAAAGAGATAGAAAGATTAAATGAAGATTTAAGAGAACTTAATTTAGAATTAGAAAAAAAGGTTGAGGAAAGAACTAAAGAATTAAGGGAGAAAGTGGAAGAGTTAGAAAAGTTCTATAGATTAACTGTAGGAAGAGAATTAAAGATGGTTCAATTAAAAAAAGAAATAGAGAGATTAAAAAAGAAATTAAAAAGATAAGTTTTTTAAGATTTGATAAAAAATATTTTTTGAATAGAATAAAATTAAAAGAAAAATAAAAGCATTATGGGAACAAAAAAGAAGCAAAAAAGAAAAAAGATAAAAAAACATAAGTTAAGAAAGAGAAGGAAGAAGATGAGATATAAATCAAAAAGAAAGAAATAAATGGAGAGGGAGGAATTTGAAAAATTGGTAGAGAAAGCTTTCTTTTCTTTGCCTGAAAATATTAGAAAAGCTTTAGATAATGTTGAAATTTGTATAGAAGATTCTCCTACAAAGCTTCAAAAAAGAGGAGTTAAAATTTTTGGAAAGGTGTTAGGACTTTACCAAGGAATACCAAAGATAAGGTGGGGGAGAGGATTTGGGCAAATTTTACCCGATAAAATTATTTTATTTCAGAAAGAAATAGAAAGTTTATCTTTTTCAAAGAAAGAAATAGAAGAGTTAGTAAAAATTGTTCTTTGGCATGAAATAGCTCATCATTTCGGATTTAATGAAAAAGAAGTAAAAAAGCTTGAAAGAAAATGGAGAAAGAAGTTAAAATTAAACAAATGAATAAAAAAGAGAAATCAGTTATATTTGCTTCTTTATTTGAAAAAAAACAAGCGGTAGAGAAATTAGTTGAAGAAAGTGTTCCCACAAGTGAATTTTATTTTTTGATTATAGCTTCTACTTTAATTATTACCTTGGGACTTTGTTTAAATTCTGCTTCCATTATAATTGGAGGAATGCTTTTAGCCCCTCTTTTTTCTCCTCTTTTGATTCTAGGTCTTGGAATAGTCCTTTCAAATAAAGAGATTATCTTCAATAACTTTAAAAATTTTTTAAAATCTGTAGCAACTATTATTTTAACTTCTCTTATTTTGACTTTTCTTTTAAATCTTAAAAAAAGCACTCCTGAGATTCTATTAAGAACCAATCCTTCTTTAGAGTATTTTCTTGTAGCTTTTATTTCGGGAATAGCTGGAACTTATTTTTGGATTAAACCTCATTTGCAAAATCTTATTTCAGGTATTATAATAGCAGTAGCTTTAATCCCTCCTTTAGCTTGTTTTGGAATTGGAATTAATCTTTTAAATAGAGATATAATATCTGGCTCTTTAATGTCTTTTTTGATAAATTTTATAGGAATAATTTTAGGAAGCATTATAATGTTCAGTTTGTTTGGTTTTGGTAAAGAAGAAAAAGTAGAAGAGACAATAGAAAAGAAGATGGAAGAGATGGAGAAAAAGAAAAAAACTTGACAAAATTATATTTAAGTTCGTTTTGATTGAATATGGGAAGGAGGGAAGTGTAAAAAAAGCTGCATCCCATCCCCTCCGCTTTCCTCCTTCCCGCTTTTTTTTATTTATTTTTAGAAAAATTTTTTATAAAATAGAATCAATGGAAGCTTCCCAACTTAGAAAAGCTTTTTTAAATTTTTTTAAAGAGAAAGGACATAAAATTGTCCCTTCTTCCTCTTTAATTCCACAAGATCAGACTGTTCTTTTTACTACAGCTGGTATGCAACAGTTTACTCTTTATTTTCTAGGAGAAAAAGATGTTATAAAAGATTTTGGCCAAAGAACTTTAACTTCTATTCAGAAATGTTTTAGGTCAGACGATATTGAAAAGGTAGGAGACGATACTCATCATACTTTTTTTGAGATGTTGGGGAATTGGTCAATAGGAAAAGATGAAAAATCTGGATATTTTAAAGAGAGAGCTATTGAATTAGCTTTAGAGTTTCTAACAGAGAAATTAAATTTACCAAAAGAAAAATTCTACATTACTATTTTCAAAGGAGAAAAAGAAATTCCTAAAGATATAACATCTAAAGAAATTTGGATAAAATTTGGTATTCCTGAAGAAAGAATTAGAGAATTTGGAATGGAAGATAATTTTTGGGGGCCTGTAGGAAAAACAGGCCCTTGTGGTCCTACAACTGAAATTCATTTTGATAGAGGAGAAGAGTTTGGGTGTAAGGGAAAGGATTGTGGACCGAATTGTCCTGCTTGTCAAAGATTTATTGAAATTTGGAATTTAGTTTTTATGGAGTATGAAAAAGATGAAAAAGGAAATTATAAGCCTCTTTTTCAAAAAAGCGTTGATACAGGAGCAGGATTTGAAAGATTAATGAGTGTTTTATGGGGAGAAAATTCAGCTTATGAAACTGAACTTTTCTTTCCTTTAATTAAAAAAATTGAAAAAGAAAGTAAAAAAAAGTATTTAGAAAAT
Source organism: uncultured bacterium (assembly GCA_965552115.1). GTDB lineage: Bacteria > Patescibacteriota > Minisyncoccia > Minisyncoccales > CAZLLZ01 > CBEVQU01. The sequence continues at coordinate 15,481 of CBEVQU010000006.1, forward strand.
AAAAGATTTTTTAGAATTATTGCAGATCATATAAGAGCTGCTGTCTTTGTAGCTTCAGAAGGAGTCCTCCCTTCAAATGTTGAAAGAGGATATGTTTTAAGAAGATTGATAAGAAGAGCTATAAGATACGGAAAACTTTTAGGATTAAAAGAAGGTTTTCTTTTGCCTTTAGCTAAAGAAGTTATAGAAATTTATAAAGATCCATATTTTGAACTAAAATCAAAAGAAGAAGAGATTCTAACTATTTTAGAAAAAGAAGAAGAAAGATTTGAAAAGACTTTAGAAAAAGGATTGAAAGAATTAGAAAAATTATTTAAAAGAAAAGAGAGAGAAAAAATACTGACTGGAAAAGAAACCTTTTATTTATATGAAAGCTTTGGTTTTCCTTTAGAACTGACAAAAGAGATAGCAAAAGAGAAGGGATTTGAAATAGATGAAAGAGAATTTAAACAAGAGCTTTTAAGACATAAAGAAGTTTCAAGAAAAGGAGCTGAAAAGAAATTTGGAGGATTAGGGAAAACACCGAGCTATAATGCTATAAAATTACATACTGCTACTCATTTGCTTCATGAGGCTTTAAGGAGAATTCTGGGAGAACATGTAAGACAGATGGGGTCTGACATTACTTCAGAGAGATTAAGGTTCGATTTCTCCCATCCTAAAAAGTTAACTCCTGAAGAAATAAGAAAGGTCGAAGAATTAGTAAATGAGAAAATAAGAGAGAATTTACCCGTTAAAAAAGAGGAAATGAAGTTAGAAGATGCTTTAAAATCGGGAGCTTTATCTTTTTTTAAAGAAAAATATCCAAAAAGAGTTAGTGTTTATTTTATAGGAGATTTTTCAAAAGAGATTTGTGCAGGGCCTCATGTTAAAAATACAGGAGAACTTGGTACTTTTAAGATTATAAAAGAAGAATCAGTTGGAGGAGGAGTCCGAAGAATTAAAGCTATCTTGAAATAAAACAATATGCCAGAAAAAATCTATGATATTTTCCCACCTAAGGCAATAAAAAAAGAGAAATTCCCTCTTAAAGGTGAAAGAAAAGTTAAAAAGAAAAGTCGGAGGATTTCTTATTTGATATTTTTAATATTTCTTTTTTTAATATTCTTTTCCTCTTCTTTCTTATTTGCTTTTGTTAAAATTGATATTTATCCAAAATTTAAAATAGAAAATTTTGAGACAGAAGTAATTGTAAAAGAAGGAGTGAAAGAAATAGATTTTGAAAAAGGAATAATTCCTGGATTTTATCTTTCAAAAGAAAGCACTCTTTTTGAAGAATTTTCTTCAACTGGTAAAACAATAAAAGGAGGAAAAGCTAAAGGAGTTATTCGAGTTTTTAATGAATATTCTACTACTCCTCAAGCTTTTAGAGCAGGTACAAGATTTATGTCAGCGAATGGAAAAGTTTTCATTACTCCAAAAAGAATAGTTATTCCAGGTAAGAAACTGGAAAAAGGAAAATGGATTCCTGGATTTAAGGATATAGAGGTTGAGGCAATAGAAGCAGGAGAAGATTATAATATTGAACCTACTACTTTTTCTATTCCTGGTTTATCTGGCACTTCTCTTTATACTTTCTTTTATGGAAAATCTTTTCAGAAAATGACAGGAGGTTATAGAAAAGAAATATCTAAAGTGACGAAAGAAGATTTAGAGAAAGCAAAAGAAATTCTTTTAGAAAAAATAAAGCAAAATCAACTAAATTCTCTTTTGGAGAAAGGAAAAGAATTAGGGGCTATTTTTCTTTCAAAAACACTAAAACAAGAAGTAATCGCATCAGAACCTTTAGCTAAAGAAGGAGATGAGATTGAAAAATTTGGATACAAAATTAAAATGCGTTCTGAAGCTCTTTTTTGTAAAGAAAAATTTTTAAAAGAATTTGCTAAAAAGTATGCTGAGTTAATTACTCCAAAAGAGAAAATATTATCACACAAAAGCCTGAAATTGAATTTTAAAATAAAAAGTGTAGATTTAGAAAAAGGGGAAGCAAGATTAGCTTTAAATTTCTCTTTCAAAATTTTTGATCAGATTGATCTTGATCAAGTGAAGGAAGAATTAAAAGGAAAAAAGAAGAAAGAAGTAATAGGAATTTTAAAAAGAGAAGAAAAAATATCAAAATCTGAAATAAAAATTTCTCCTTTTTGGGTAAAAACTTTGCCAAAAAATAAAGAAAGAATAAAAATCAATCTTATTGTTGACTAGAAAAAAATTTTTTGTTATCTTAAAAGATAACTAATGAAAGAGAAAAAAATAAAGAAAGAAGGAAGGGTCTTGGAAAATTTATCTGATTTGAAATTTAGAGTTAAATTAGAAGATGGTGAAGAGATACTGGCTTATTTAGCTGGAAAGTTGAGACATTTTAAAATTAAGATTCTTCCAGGAGATAAAGTGACAGTAGAGATTTCTCCTTATGATAAAAAAAGAGGGAGAATAATATGGAGAGGTAAATAAAATGAAAGTTCGTCCTTCTATTAAAAAAATTTGCAAGCATTGTAAGATAGTAAAGAGGAAAGGAAAATTATACGTAATTTGTAAAAAAAACCCTAAACATAAACAGAGACAAGGGTAATTTTATTTTTGTTTAATATGGCCAGAATTGGAGGAGTTAATATTCCAGATAATAAACAAATAGAAATAGCTTTGACCTATCTTTATGGAATAGGTCGTTCTTTAAGTAGAAAGATTTTAAATGAGACCAATATTGATCCTCATAAGAAGACAAAAGATCTTACCCCTCAAGAATTGAGTAGATTGAGAGATCATATAGAAAAAAATTATAAAATTGAAGGAGAGCTAAGGAGAGAGGTTATGCTTTCTATAAAAAGACTGAAAGATATCAAATGCTGGAGAGGACTCCGTCATTTAAAAGGATTACCTGTTAGAGGTCAAAGAACAAGAAGAAATTCTAGAACGATTAGAGGAAATATAAGAAGAACAGTGGGATCTGGTAAGAGAAAACCACCTGCTCCTAAATAATAATTATCAAATTATATGGGTAAAAAAAGAGTTGTTACAAAAACTGCTAAAGAAATACTGAGAGAGAAAGAATTAATAGATCAAGCTTTAAAAAAAGAGATTTTAAAGAAAAAGAAAAAAATAGATGTGGGAAGAATTTACATTTCTTCTTCTTATAATAATACTATAGTTACTCTCACAGATGATAAAGGAGATGTTTTGTGTTGGTGTTCTGCAGGAAGAATAGGATATAAAGGAACGAGAAAAGCTACTCCTTATGCTGCTTCGAAAGTAGCTGAAGTGATAGCTCAAGCAGTAAAGAAACTAGAAATAGATAAAATAAAAGTTTTTGTTAAAGGAATTGGAGCAGGCAGAGATTCTGCTTTGAGGCAATTAGCTGCTTCTGGGTTGAATTTAATATCTATTAAAGATATTACCCCTCTTCCTCATAATGGTTGTCGACCTCCAAAACCTAGAAGAGTCTAATAAGAAAAAATGAAAAAAGCTAAATGTAAAATTTGCAGGAGATTAGGGATAAAACTCTTTCTAAAAGGAGAGAAATGTTTAAGTCCAAAATGTCCGATGATTAAAAGGCCTTATCCTCCAGGAGAAAAGAGGAAAAGAAGGATTTCTCCTCTTTCTGAATATGGAAAAGAAATGAGAGAAAAACAAAGATTGAAAAAATGGTACAATTTAAAAGAAAGACAATTCAAAAATTATGTTAAAGAAGTGTTACAATTGAGAGGGAAAGTAGAGGAAGATTTAGGGGAAGTTTTGATAAAAAAATTAGAAAGAAGATTAGATAATGTCATCTATAGAGCAGGATTTGCTACCTCTCGATCTCAAGCTCGTCAATTAGTAGTTCATTCTCATTTCTTAGTTAATAAAAAGCACGTAAAATCTCCTTCTTTCGAGGTAAAGAAAGGGGATGAAATTGAGGTGAAAGAAAGTTCCAAGAATAAGAATTATTTTAAAAATATTGTTCTAAGATTAAAAGAATATCAACCCCCTTCCTGGATTTCAGTTGATAAAAATAATCTCAAAATAAAGATAATAGGGGAGCCATCTTTAGAGGAAACAGCTCCTCCGGTCGAATCCATTTCTAGAATTTTTGAATTTTATTCAAAATAAAAAAATAAAAAATATGAAGGAATTATTAAATCTTTTCAACCTTAAAAAAATTGAAGAGAAAGGAAAAAATATAGGAGTTTTTGAGATAGAAGCTCTTTATCCAGGATATGGAGTGACTATTGGAAATGCCTTAAGAAGAGTTTTACTTTCTTCAATTGAAGGAGCGGCAGTTACAAGAGTAGAAATAAAAGGAGTTCCTCATGAGTTTTCGACAATTAATGGAGTTATGGAAGATGTCATTACTATTTTATTAAACATAAAGAAATTGAGGTTTAAAATGTTTTCTTCTGAACCTCAAAAAGTAACTTTAAAAGTAAAAGGAAAAAAAGAAGTAAAAGGGACAGATCTTTCTCTTCCTCCTCAGTTAGAGCTAGTAAATAAAAATCACCATATAGCTACTTTAACCTCAGATAAAGCTTCTTTAGAGATGAGTTTTTGGGTAGAAAAGGGATTAGGTTACGAGAGTGTTGAGAGGAGAAAAAAAGAGAAGTTAAAAATAGGAGAGATTCAAATAGATGCAATCTATTCCCCTGTCAAAAGAGTAGCTTTTTCAGTAGAGCATATGAGAGTGAGAGAGAGAACAGATTTTGATAAGTTGAGATTAGAAATAGAAACAGATGGGACAATTACTCCTAAAGAAGCACTTATTGATGCTTTAAAAATTCTTTCAAATCATTTTTCTAAAATTTTAGAAAGTTTAGAAGAAAAAAAAGAAAAGAAAAAAGAACTAAAACAGGAGAAGATTAGAATCGAAGATTTAAGTATCTCTCAGAGAACAAAAAATGCTCTCTTGAAAGCTAAAATTACTACTCTTTCCTCTCTTTCTAATAAGAAAGAGGAAGATCTTCGTAAAATAGAAGGTTTAGGAGAAAAAGGAATGAAAGAAATAAAAAAAGTTTTAAAAAAACATAATTTATCCTTAAAAGAATAGAAATGAGAAAAAGAAAAAAAGGGAGAAAATTAAAAAGAAAAAGAGATCAGAGAAGAGCTTTAAAAAAATCTTTAGTTTCTTCTCTTTTTCTTCACGAGAGAATAGAAACTACTTTAGCTAAAGCTAAAGAGATCTCTCCTTTAGCTGAAAAATTTATTACTAAAGCAAAAAAAGGAGATTTATCTTCTAGAAGATACTTGTTGAGATATTTATCTAAAAAACTTGTAAAAAAACTAATAGAAGATATTGCAAAGAGATATTTAGAAAGGAGAGGAGGATATACTAGAATTTTGAAATTAGGCAAAAGAAAATCAGATGGAGCTGAAATGGCCATCATAGAATTAGTTAAAGTTAAAGAGAAAAAATGAAAAGACATACTCATATAATTGATGCAAAAGGAAAAACATTAGGAAGATTGGCTAGCCAGATAGCTATTCTTTTAAGAGGGAAGCATAAGCCAGATTTTAGACCCCATGAAGATAAGGGAGATTTTGTAATAGTCAAAAATGTAAAGGAAATTAAAATTACTGGAAAAAAAATGAAACAAAAAAAATACTATCATCATTCAGGCTATCCTGGAGGTCTTAAAGAGGTTAGTCTTGAAAAATTGTTTAAAGAAAGACCAGCAGAGGTATTAAGGAAAGCTGTTTGGGGAATGCTACCTAAAAATAAACTTCGAAAGAAAATGATCAAAAGATTAAAATTCGAAGATTAAATTTATGCCAGAAAAAAAACAAAAATATTTTGAAGGAGTAGGTAGAAGGAAGACGGCAACAGCTAGAGTAAGAATTTATCCTGATAAAAAGAAAGAGTTTGTAATTAATGAGAGAGAATTTTCAAAATATTTTCCTGATTTTGAATTTCAACAAATTATTACTTCTCCATTAAAGTTAACTCAAAAAGAGAATGATTTCTCTGTGACGGTAAAGGTGAAAGGTGGAGGTTTTAGAGCACAAGCGGAAGCTATTAGATTAGGGTTAGCTAGAGCTTTAGTGAAATTTAATCCTGATTTTAAAAAGAGTTTGAGAGATGCAGGATATCTTACTCGAGATGCTAGAGTAAGAGAGAGAAAGAAGTTTGGTTTAAGGAGAGCAAGAAGAGCAAGACAGTGGAGAAAAAGATAAATTTTTAATTATGTTAAAAGAATTAATTGATAAATTTTATTTAGACAGAGAAAGAGAAAAAAAGAGAGAGCAAGTTAAATTTTATATTTCAGATGCAGGAAAATGTCCTAGAAGTATTTTTTTTAGTTTAAAGCATGTTCCTAAAAAAGAATTAGAAGCCGAAAGATTAAGAGTTTTTGATCATGGAGATTATATTCAAATGATGATTCAACGTCCTCTTTTTAGTCTAGGAATTGTGAGAGCAGTAGAGGTTCCTATAAGACCAAATGAAATTATTTCAGGAAGAGCAGATTTTATAATTAGTATTGAAGGTCAACCTTATGTAGTAGATGTGAAAAGTATAAGCGGGAGGTTAAATTTAGAGAAGATGAAAGATCCGAAACCCGAACACTATTATCAGGTTCAACTCTATTTACATTTTTTTAAAATTCAAAAAGGAATTCTTTTGTATGTTAATAAAGATACCCAAGAATTGAAAGAATTTATGTTCGATTATGATGAAGATCTAGCCAACAGAATTTTAAAATGGTTCGAAAGATTAAAAGAAAAAGTTGAAAAGAATATTGTTCCTAAAAGAATTCCAGATTACCCTCACCACTGGCAATGTCAATATTGTCCTTATCGAGAAATATGTGATATTTCAGGAGCTGAAGAGATGGATTGGAATCAATTAAAAGAAAAAATTATAACCCAAGAAGAAAAATCAGAACACAATTTTTCTAATGAGAAGAAGGTTAAATAAAGATTTCTTTAAAAGATCAACTTTAAAAGTAGCAAAAGAGCTTTTAGGAAAATATATAGTAAGAAAATTAGGAAGAAGAAAATTAGTAGGGAAAATTGTAGAAACAGAAGCTTATATAGGACCAAAAGATAAAGCCTCCCATGCTTATTTAGGAAAAATTACCTCTAGAAATATTACAGAATATTTAGAAGGAGGACATATTTATATTTATCTTTGCTATGGAGCCTGGTGGCAGTTGAATATCACCACTCAAAAAGAAGGGAAGCCAGAATGTGTTTTAATAAGAGCTTTAGAACCTTTAGATAAAAAAGCAAGGAGAAAGAAAATAGCTTCAGGTCCAGGTAAACTTTGTCGGTGGCTGAAGTTAGATAAATCTTTTAATGGTGAAGATTTAACTAAAAGTAAAAGAATTTGGATAGAAGATAGAGGAGAAAATATAAAAAAAGAAGATATTATAGCGACTAAAAGAATAGGGATAGAATATGCTCAAGAATGGGCAAAAAAACCTTGGAGATTTTATATCAAAGGGAACGAGTTTGTTTCAAGAAAATGATTATTTTAATTTTATTATCAAGGATTGTTGAGTGATAAAAAGATTACCTGTTTTAGTTAATAAAATTAATTTAGAATCTTTTTTTAAAAAGATTTTTTTATTTTCAAGTGAGAGAAAATTTATTATATTAAGATTGTCGCGGTCATCAATTTCAGAAATTTTGACTTTATCCTCAAGGTTGAAAATAATATAATTTTCATTTAACCAAAAAAGTTGATTTATTTTTTTTGAAAAACGATTAAGAAAAATTAATTCTCCCTTTTTTCTCAGAGGCTGTTGAATAAAATCCTTTAAAAAGAAAACCCATATTTCGTGATCTGAAAAAAGTGCTACTTTCTCTGATTTTCTTGAAAAAGAAATACCTTTGATATTTTCTAATAATTTTTTAAATAAAAATTCTTCTTGGTCTAGGAAATAAAGGTTGCATTTATTATCTCTACATTCTTTTATAAATATCTCTGATCCCAAATCATCCGAGATCAATTCGTATTCTCTGTTTTTTTTGAAAGAAAAAGGTTTCCTATTCATTATTTCTTCAATTTCTCCTTTTAGATTAGTTTTGTAAATAAAACCATCTTTAGAAAGGAAAAGAAAGTTATTTTTTAATGAAGAAAAAGTGAGAATATTTTCAAAGATAGGAAAGATTTTATTTTCAATTAAGTCATACTCGAAGAAGGAGTCTTTTGTTTGAAATATTGCTTTTTCTTCAAAAAAGGGATGAAAAGATATTTTTTTAACCTCTTTTGGAAAATTAACCTTTTTCAATACTTTAAAAGGTCTTTCTGAAATATTAATTAAATAAAAAAATTCCTCTTTTTCTTTATTTTCTATTTCCAAAATTGCTTTATCCTTTTTCCCTAAAATTATTTTCTTTAAATTAACTTCTTTTTTAATTCCTAAATCTTTTTCAGTAAAAACAATTTCCTCCTTTAAGTTGGAAAGATCTAAAAGAGAAAGAAACCAACCATTTTTATTTCTTTTTTTAAGTAAGATTTCGTTTTTGTTAAGGAAAGGGAAGAAAGATTCCACCTCTTTACTTAAAAGATAAAGAGAAGGATTTTCTTGAAATAAGAAAATGAATTTTGCTTCCGTAACAAACTTTTCTTTTATTTCTAATTCTTTTCTCCACGGGTGATACCCTTCCTTTTCAATTTCAATTTCATATTTTCCAGGCTTAAGATTTTTAATTAAAGCTGTCCCGAAGATAGGGTCTGTTTTTTTGATGAATTTTCCATTAAGAGAAATTTCGCATTCTTTTGGGTAAGTTTTAAAATAAAAAGCTCCGGTAGCTATAAATTTCTTCTTTTTAAAATCAAAAACATATCCTAAAGAATAAGGAATTATATTAAAGGCAGAAATAAAAAAAATAAGAGAGAAAATTCCAATCAAGAGAATTTTTTTCTTTTTCTTCATTAAATTATTATATTTTTCCAGAAAAATAAAATCAATTTCAAAAATTCTCCTCTTATTCTAAAATAAATTTAATGGAATATATAGCTATGACAATGTCAGATATTATTAAATTTGACAGAAAACCGAATGAAGATTTCTATTTGGTATCTTCTGCCTTCCCAATCTATGTAATAGCTGATGGAGTCACTCAAGCTCATTTTCCATCAGGAGAATATGCTTTTCCTTTAGGAGCTAAAACAGCAGCTGAAATTTTTTGTTTCACAGTGTTGGAAAATTTAGAAAAAAATTTTTTAAATAAAAAAATTTTCAAAAATCCTGAAAAAGTATTAAAAGATTCTTTTAATATAGCAAATAAAAAAATTAAAAAGTTAAATAAAACAGAAGGAATATATGAAAAAATGGATTATTACATTTATGATCTTTTTGATACAGTAGGAATTGCAGGATTTATTTTGAAAAATTTTATTTTTTATGGATATGTAGGAGATTGCGCTTTAAAGATTTTTGATAAAGAAAATAAAATAAAATTTGAAACAGAAGATCAAGTTAAATCCGCTCTTTTTCTAGCAAAGTCTCTCTATAAAGATTGGGAAAAACTTCAAGAAAGAGAAAAGATAATTATAATGCATAAATATTTTAGAAATTCTTTAGATAGAAAAGGCTATGGTTCTTTTTCAGGAGAAGAAGGAGTTAAAAAATATTATAAAATAGGAAAAGTATTTTTAGAGAAAGGAGATTTAATTGTTTTTCACTCAGATGGTTTTTCAGAATATTTTAAATTTCAAGAATTTTTAGAGATTTTAAGAAAGAAAGATGAGAAAGCTTTAAGAAAATTTTCTTTTAAAATGGCTATTTCAGATCCATTAAAATATGGAAGAGATAGAACCTTAGTTTCATTTATTTTTTGACATTATAGATCCTTTGTGTTATAATTTAAAAGGTGGGAAGATGGAAATAGAAGAAATAGAAAGTGTATTGAAAGAAACAAAAGCTCTTTTCAATAAAGCAAAAACAAAAGTGAGTAAAGACAAGAAAGAAGTAATGAAGCTTTTGTATCAGATTGTAAAAAAGATAGACCAACTTCATGAGACTTTAGTGGGAGAAGAAGAGATAGCATGCTTTGAAGAATCTGGTCTAGCAGAAATTGGTACTCTCTTGTTATTTTCAGGAGTGAGAAAATCTGTAGAATGGAGAAATTGGACGTTATTTGAACAAATAGCAGAAGAGAAAATAGATGAAAAGAAAGGTATTGAAGAAGCTTACAATGTCTTTCAGATGGTTACAGAAAGCTTTCAGGAAGGAGAGGAAGAAGAAAAAATTATAGCAGCGATAGGTTTTATTTTACTGTTTAATTTAGAAGAGTTGCAAGAAAAAGCAAAAGAGGAAAAAGAAATAGATAATATCAAGGAGGTAAATAAAAAAGTAATTCAGTTTTTAAAAGAAAATTTGCAAGCAGTTAAGAAATATGAAGAATGGCTCTTTGAAGAAGATAAAAGTTATCTTTATCAAATTTTAAAATAAGCTGAATTAACTATATAGAGAGTGGTGAGCCACTCTCTCTTTATTTATTCTCTTTCTCTTGTCAATTCTAAGAAATTAGTTTAGAATTAGAGGAAATATGGAAGATAAATTTATTATAAAAGGAGGAAAACCTCTAGCAGGAGAGGTGGAAATTTCAGGGTATAAAAACGCAGCTGGCCCTTGTTTAGCAGCCACTCTTTTAACAGATGAAGATGTTATTTTAGATAATTTACCTTTAGTAAAAGATGTATTAAGTATGGTTGAGTTATTAAGAGAAATGGGAGCTGATATAAATTGGGAAGAGGAGAAGAGAATAAAGATAAATACTGCTAATTTAGATCCTCAGAAAATAGATCCTCAAAAGGTAGCAAAAAGTAGGATTTCTGTTTTGTTGATTGGCTCTTTATTGCATAAAACAGATAAATTTAGATTTTTCCGACCAGGAGGAGATAGAATAGGTCTTCGGCCACTCACTACTCATTTGGAAGCTCTCCAACAATTAGAAGTAAAGATATCTCAGGAAGGGGATTTCCTTTATATAAGAAAAGAGAATGAATTAGAAGGGAAAGAGGTGGTTTTAAGGGAATTTAGTGTGACAGCAACAGAGAATGTTATTTTAGCTTCTGTTTTGGCTAAAGGAAAGACAATAATAAAGATTGCTGCTGCCGATCCTCAAGTTCAAGATTTATGCAAGATGCTAATTTCAATGGGAGCTAAAATAAAAGGAATAGGGACTCATGTTTTAGAAATTGAAGGAGTTAAGAAATTAAAAGGTGTTTCTCATAAGATTTGTCCAGATCCTTTAGAAGCAGGAACATTTGCAATAGTTGGGGCAGTGACGAAAGGGAAAATTAAAATAAAGAATATAATTTTCGATCATTTGACTCTTTTTTTAAAAAAATTGAGAGAAATAGGAGTTGATTTTCAAAGAGAAGAGAATAATTCTTTATTGGTAAATTTTTCCCCAAATTTGAAAGCTACTAAAATTCAAGCTCTTCCTTTTCCGGGTTTTCCTACAGATTTACTTCCTGTAGTAGTACCTCTATTAACGCAAGCTGAAGGAAGAAGTTTAATTCATGATCCTCTTTATGAAAATAGATTAAATTATGTACATGAGTTGAGAAAAATGGGAGCAGATATTGAATTAGTAGATCCCCATAGAGCTTTTGTTTTTGGTAAAACTCCTCTTTCTGGAGTAAGAATTGAGAGTTGGGATATTAGGGCAGGTGCCGCTCTAGTGGTAGCAGGATTGTTAGCTTCCGGAGAAACGATAATTGAGAATGTTTATCAAATCGATAGAGGATACGAGAAAATTGAGGAAAAACTTCAAAAATTAGGAGCTGATATAAAAAGAGTAAAAGAATAAAAATGTTTACTAAAAAAATAGGAATAGATTTGGGTACTTGTAATTCCCTTGTCTTTGTTCCTAAAAAAGGGATTGTTTTAAATGAGCCATCGGTAGTAGCAGTAGATTTTGAAGAAAACAAAATTTTAGCTGTAGGAGATGAAGCTAAAGAGATGGTGGGAAGAACACCAGAGAATATTAAAATTTACAGACCATTAAAAGATGGAGTCATAGCAGATTATAGAGTAACGCAGGCGATGTTGAAATATTTTATAGACAAGACAATAGGAAGATTTTCTTTTTTTAAACCAGAGTTAGTTGTTTCTGTCCCAGCTACCATCACTTCCACTGAAAAAAGAGCAGTAATAGAAGCTGCTCTTTCAGCTGGAGCGAAAGCTTGTTATCTAGCAAAAGAACCTATTTTAGCTGCTATTGGAGCAGGAATTCCTATTCATTCTTGTTCAGGTCATATGATTGTTGATATAGGAGGAGGAACAACAGAGATAGCAGTTATTTCTTTAGGAGGGATAGTTACTTGGGGAGGGATAAGAGTGGCAGGAGATAAATTAGATGAAGCTATAAAAGAGTTTGTTAAGAAAAAATATAATTTAGCTATTGGGGAGCAGACTGCTGAAGAAATAAAAATAAAAATAGGAACAGCTCTTCCAGAAAAAGAAAAAAAGTATTTAGAGGTAAGAGGGAGAGATTTAAAAACAGGACTTCCAAAGGATATTAGAATATCTTCAAATGAGGTTCAAGAAGCAATAACAGATATATTAGAGGAAATAGTTCAGGCTGTAAAACAAGTATTAAGAAATACTCCTCCTGAATTGTCGGCAGATATCATGGATAAAGGGATGATTTTATCTGGAGGAGGGGCTCTTTTAAGAAATTTAGATCTTTTAGTGGCTGAATCTACGGGCGTGCCAGCTTTTGTAGCTCAAGATCCTCTTTTGTGCGTGGCAAAAGGAACAGGAGCTATTTTAGAAAATTTAGATGTATATAAAAAGACAATAATGACCAAAAGATAAATTATGATAATAGGTCATAAAAAGCAACTCTCTATTTTAAAAGAGTGTATAAAGAGAGAAAGAATTCCTCATGCTTTTTTATTTTATGGAGAAGAGAAAATAGGAAAAAAAAGAGTAGCTATTGAATTTGCTAAAATTTTAAATTGCAAAGAGAAAGATTTAGAAAAAAGACCTTGTTTAAAATGTGATTTTTGTAAAGCTATTGAAGAGAAAAGATTTCCTGATTTGGTAATCATTGAGCCTGAAAAAGTGAAAGGTTTCTTAAATAGAAGAGAAATTAAAATATCTCAAATAAGAGAATTAATGTGGAAGTTATCTTTGAAAAATTATATAGGTTCTTACAAGGTAGCCATTATAGACGATGCTCATTTTATGAAAAAAGATGCTCAAAGTACTCTTTTAAAGACTTTAGAAGAGCCAAAAGGAAGAAGTATAATAATTCTAATTTCATCTCTCCATAAATTGATTTTACCAACCATTTTATCAAGGACAGAGAAAATAAAATTTACACCTCCAGAGAGAGAAGAGATAGAAAAGTTTTTAGAAGACAAAATAAACCAACTAGAAAGAGAAAAACTTTATTTTTTTTCTCAGGGAAAGATAGGAAAGATAATAGAGTATATAAAAGACCCAAGCATTTTAGAGAAGGAAGAGAAAAGATTAAGTTATCTCCAAGATTTGACTCTCTCGCCTTTATATAAAAGATTTGATTTTATTAAGGAAAGTTTAGAAAAAGGAGAGATTTCAGAAATTTTAGAATCTTTTTTTATATTCTTTAGACATCTTTTTCTTTCAAAATTAGGTGTTTCAAAAAAAAGATTTTTAAAAAATGAAGAATATTTTCTTTCAAGATATAATTTGAAAGATCTTCAAAAAATTTTGAAATTAATTTTAAACATCAATACTCTTTTGTCTTTCACAAACGTTAATCCAAAATTAGCTCTAGAAATTCTTTTTTTAGAAATATAATTTTAAAGCATCGTTTCTTCTAAATGTTAATTTATATTTCTCTCTTACCAGAATGATACAAGATTTCTAAATAATACGCGGACTATGAAGAGATGCAAGATCGAATGAGAAAGTGTGTTTTTAAAGAGGTAATTTCTTACCTCTTTTTTAATTATTTTAGCTTGACAAGATATATTTTTCTTTTTATTTTAAAAGAGGTGAGAAGATGAGGAAGCTCTTTATAATAATAGTTTTGGGATGTCTGTTAATTCCTTCTGCTACAATTGAGAAATTAAACAGAGAAAGAAAAGAAAGATTCGGAGATGATTTAACAGTTTATCAAAAAAACAGAAATGAAAATGAGTTAGAAAAAATAGAAATTGAGAGTTTAATTGATTCTTTTAAAGAAAAAAAGATTTTCTATAAAAAAGAGACAAAAGAGTGGAAGTTAGTCGAGTTCAAATGGTTTGATGAAAAAATACCTCTAAGTTTAAGTTTTTTCTGGAGAA
>CBEVQU010000007.1:0-26390 GCA_965552115.1 uncultured bacterium
ACATCGATGATGGAGTTCAAGCAGGAGAAGACTTCAGAATTTGTTTAGCAATGAGCGCAGGTACTGTATGTGGAGCTACTGCTGCAGCTCCTGTAATAAAAGATGCAGAGAACAATACCATTACTGATATTGTTCCATCTACCAATATTACTGGTGAATGGATGAACGCTGTCTCTTCTTACTTAACAGTTGCTCTAGCTTCTTCTCCAACAGGTTCTATTCACGTTCAAAACAGCACAGACATTCCAGCTTTAGGAGTGATATTTGGTGCAGGAGAAGCATCAGACATTGAGGTAACAGATCTTACTGTTAAATTCACTTGTGCTGATGCTACTCCAAGCACAGTTCAACCAGAAGACGTAATTTCTGCTGTTTACTTGGAGGATGAAGCTGGAGCTCTAATTGCAGGACCAGAAGCAGTAAACTCTACTTCAGATTCTGTTACCTTCGATGGTCTCAATATTGAAATTGGAGCAGGAGAAACAGAGAAAGTAATAGTTACAGTTGATATCGGTCCTCTAAGCGCAGCAGTAGCATGTTATGCAGATATTTTAGGATCTGCTGGTACTACCACTAATGTGACAGCTTATGATGAAGATGGTAGTGCAGTTACTGTTTATGATGAAGATGGGTCAGGAACGAGTGGCGATTGGCAGACAGATTCCAACTTAAATGATCCTGGTACTCTCGATGCAGATCAAGATAATGCCGATGCTGAGGTAGAGTTAGAATTTATCACAGCAGGCAGATTGTTAATTGAAGATTACTCTCCAGCAGTTTCAGAATCAATAATTGTTGGAGGTTCAACAGATGTATTAATTGACAAGATCAGCTTTACTTCAGAATATGAAGGAATGTATGTAGAAAAGCTTACCTTTACAGCTACCAATGCAGACAGTTTTGATGGAGTTACCATTGAATATCCAGATGAGACAGGTGCTATTGTTTCTCAATCTGCTGACTTTGTAGAAGCTACTTCATCTGTCACTTTCTCTGGAATGACAATGTATGTACCAAAGAACGATACCGTTACTTTAACTATTAAAGCTGATATTAAGTCTGTGGCAGATCCTGCAGTAAGTTCTGGAGACACAATCGATGTTGATTGGGATTATGATGGAGACATTAAAGTAGTTTCAGCTTCAGGAACAGTTGATGAAGATGCTACTGATAATTCAGGACTTATTACAGATACAGCAGGAACAGTAAGTGGATTCGCAGCTAATATTACTAGTACCGATCACTATGTCTACGCTACCAAGCCAACCTTTGCTTTGAATTCTGCTTCTCCAAGCGGTTCAAGAACTCCAAGCACGACAGATACTGTTTTGATTTTCGATGTTACAGCTGATGCTAACAAAGCTGTAAAGGTAAGACAAGGTGATCAAGAAAGATGTGAATCTGCTCCTACCGCTATCGGTGCTGATAGCACAGGAACTTCTACTACCAAAGTAGAAGGAAGCTATTCTGGTAAATTAATGGATAGTACAGCTTTAGCAAACGGAGATGGAATAGAGTACGATCAAGGAGCTACAGGTATACTAGATGATTATACTTATGTTTCTTTCTGGTTCTATTGGCACGATGCAGGGGGTGCAAATGCTCTTCCTGCAGATGACATTGCTTTCCATGTAGCTGATACTTCTGGAAACATTGATCACGAAAGAGCTTTTGGTACTTCTTCTACTACTTACAGTGAAGACACCTGGCACTTTATAGAATTACAGATGCCAGCAGGTACTGGATCTGCTGATAGGTACTTTGGAATTAACATAAATGATAATACAATCGCTGGAGCAAATGCTGGAAATTACATCTTGATTGATGATATCCGCTTCTACAATGAGAAGATTACTGTTGACTTTGCTTCAGATGCGAGCTTAAGCACAAGTGGTAATGCTACCTCAGCTACTTTACTTCAAGGAAGCACAATTGTAGCACAAGGATATGTGAATGTAAGTAGCACTTCTGCAGCTTCTGTTACCTTTATTCCAGTTGGAACTTATGGAACAATCAATATTCCTGCTGGAGAGACAGAGACATTTAGTGTAGTAATTAACACGACTTCTATTGTAAATAACCAGGGTACCGAAGATGATCTGTTGACTCCATCTATTACCTACGGTACTTCTTCCTCAGCTGGTGACTTCTATTGGTACGACGGTTATACTACTGTTACTTGGAACGATACTCCAGGATTAGTATTAACAGGTAATACTCTCGTCTACTAATTTTCGCTTCTCCTTGTGGGCGGCAAAAGCTCCGGCAGATTGCCGGAGCTTTTGTTTTAGGGTTTGAATTTATTTTTTTTGATATGATAGAATAATAAAAAGAAATGAAAAAAAATTTCTTTTGTTTAATTTTTATTCTTTTTCTTTTTATCTCTCCTAAAATTGTTTTAGCTAAAGGAGATATTTTTTATATTGATTCTTCTTATGATCTTTTTAGCAGAGAAAAAATAGAAGCTTCTCTTCATCAAATTAGTGAAAAAGCTCTTTTTTATGTGGAAGATGATTATTACTCTTCTTTATCTCCAAATGAAAAAAAAGAACTTGAAGAATCTTTAAAGAAATTAGGAGAAGAGTTTAGTAAAGTTATTTATCCTATTTTGACTTCTAATTTTGGATCAGAATGGACTCCTGGAATAGATGGAGAAAAGAGAATAATTATTTTAGTTCATCAAATGAAAGAAGGCACAGGAGGATATTTTAGGGAAGAAGATGAATATCCAAAAATTCAAGCACCTTTTTCCAATGAAAAAGAGATGCTTTATTTAAATCCAAAATATCTTACTTATCCTTTACTTTCTAAATCATTTTTAGCTCATGAATTTGTTCATTTAATTACTTTTAATCAGAAAAATAGATTAAGAAA
This sequence comes from uncultured bacterium, assembly GCA_965552115.1. Taxonomy (GTDB): domain Bacteria; phylum Patescibacteriota; class Minisyncoccia; order Minisyncoccales; family CAZLLZ01; genus CBEVQU01. Next base: position 2,875 of record CBEVQU010000007.1, read on the forward strand.
AGTATCAGAAGAAAGATGGCTTAATGAATTGAGAGCAGAATATGCTCCTACTCTTTTAGGCTACGATAAGACAGAGTCTGAAGAGACTAATCTTAAGATTAGAATAAATCATTTTTTAGAAAATCCTTCAGATTCTTTAATAAATTGGGAAGATGAAAAGGCAGATTATGGTGTGATTAATTTGTTTGGTCAATATTTAGTTGATCATTATGGATTTAAAATTTTGAGAGATTCTCTTAGGTCTTCTGAGGTTGGTATTTCTTCTATAAATTATGCTTTGAAAAAAAATGGTTTTGATATTAATTTTTCTCAGGTTTTTACTGATTGGATAATTACTTTACTAATAAACAACTGTCAAATAGGAGAAAAATATTGTTATAAAAACGAACTTTTAAAAGAAATTCGCATTTCTCCATTTTTAAATTTTCTTCCACTTTCTGGAGAAAGCACTTTAACTTATGGAAATTCTACCCAAATTTTTACAGGAAATTGGTTTAAAATCATAGGGGGAAGAGGAACTCTTAAGTTAAGATTTGATGGTGCTGAGGATGCAGAATTTGAAGTCTTTTTTATATTAGAAAAAACAAATGAAGGATATGAAATAAGAAGTCTAGAATTAGATGAGAAACAGGATGGAGAGATTCTCATTCCTAATTTTGGTAAAGAAATTTCTTCTTTAATTTTAATACCTTTAGCTTTGCCACGAGATACTTTATCTTATTCTGAATTTACTTCCTATTATTCTTTTTTTTGGTCAGCTTCTCTTATTAAAAATCAATCTCAAAATGAAGAGTTAATTAATCAACTTCTAAAAGAAATAGAGAGATTAAAAAGAGAGATTGAAGAAGTTCAAAAGAAAATCTACGAAATTTTATCTAATAAGTTTTATTGTAAATCAATCAGTATGGATCTTCGATATGGTATGAAAAATGATCAAGTAAAGTGCCTTCAGCAATTCTTAAAAGCTCAAGGTAAAGACATTTATCCTGAAGGGTTAGTTACAGGATATTTTGGTCCTCTAACAAGATCAGCTGTCATTCGTTTTCAAGAAAAATATGCTAAAGAGATTTTGGAACCTTTAGGGTTAAAAAAAGGAACAGGATTTGTTGGTCCTAAAACAAGAGCTAAAATAAATGAGATATTAAAAAACTTGACAAATAAAATTTAATTTGCTAACATTAAAGCGTGAGTGCGAAGTCCGAGGTTTTCTCGGAGCTCCGATCTAGGTCGGCAAAAGGCGCTGTAAAAATTCAGTGCCTTTTGCTTTTCAGAGGAGTTTGGTAAAATGAAATTGGGCCGGGGCTAGCACTCACAAAAGACCTAGATTCGGAGTCAACTCCCCGGCCCTTTCTAAAATGAAAGAAAATATTGAAAAATTTTTTGAAAAAAATTTTAAAAAAATTAAAAAAGATATATCTTTAAAAGAATATACTACTTTTAGAATTGGAGGCAAAGCTGATTTTTTAATTGAAGCGAGAGACGAGAAAGAGTTTATAAAAGTTTTAAAATTTGCAAAGAAAAATAAAATACCTTTTTTTGTTTTAGGAGAAGGTTCTAATATTTTATTTTCTGATGAAGGTTTTAAAGGAATAATTGTTAAATTAAAAGATTCCAAAATAAAACTCAAAAAAAATGAGATTGAAGTTTCAGCAGGTCTTCCTTTAAGAAAACTACTTTCTTTTTGTATAAAAAAAGAGATTTCAGGCTTCGAATTTTTAGCTGGTATTCCCGGAACAATTGGAGGTGGAGTGAAAGGGAATTGCGGAGCTTTTGGAAGTTCAATTGGAGATTTTGTTAAAAAAGTAAAAGTTTTTGATTTGAAAAATTTAAAAATTCTTTCTCTTTCAAAAAAAGATTGTAAGTTTTCTTACAGAGAAAGCATTTTTAAAAAAAATAAAAATTTAATTATTTTAAAAATTATTCTTTCTTTCAGAAAAGGAAAAAAGGAAGAAATAAGAAAAAAAATAAAAGAAAATTTAAAATATAGAAAAGAAAAACAACCTTTGGATTACCCTTCTGCTGGCTCTGTTTTTAAAAATTATTCAGGTGAAATAAAAAATAAAAAATTGCTGAAACGCTACCCTGAATTAAAAGAGTTTAACAAAAAAAAGATAATACCTGCTGGCTTTTTGATTGAAAAATGCAACCTTAAAGGAAGAAAAAAAGGGGGAGCTCAGATTTCTCCAAAACATGCTAATTTCATAATAAATTTAGGAAAAGCTAAAGCAAAAGATGTATTATATCTTGTTGAACTTGCAAAAAAGAAAGTGAGAGAGAAATTTAAAATTTCTTTAAAAGAGGAAATTGAAATTATATAAATTTTTCTATTGACACGGTTTTTTAAAGTGAAATAATAAAATAAGGTATTTAAAATTTAAAAAGGTCAGAAAATTTTTAAATTTTAAATAAATGGTAAAAAGAAAAAAAACAAAAAGGGCTAAAAAGAGAAAGACAACAAAAAGAAAGAGCACAAAAAAGAAAAAGACAGCTAAAAAGAGAAAAAAGAAAAGATCTAGATGAAGCCCAAAGGCCGCATTTCCTGATAGGAAATGCGGCTTTTAATTTTTAAAATGAAGATTATCATAAAAACTACAAACTATAAAATTTCTAAAGATTTAAGGAGATATATTAATGAAAAAATAGGAGGGGTAATAAAAAAATATCTCAGTTTTTTAGAAAATAAAAATTTTGAAATTAAAACCTTTGTAGAAATTGGGAAGATAACTTCTCATCATAGAAAAGGACCTTTTTTTAGGGCAGAATGTCAATTAAAATTACCAAAGAAATCATTGAGGGTAGAAGAAGAAAGAGAAAACTTAAGAGAAGCTATAGATGAGATTAAAAGAGAGCTGAAAAGAGAAATTAAAAAGTATAGAGGCGTTGTGAAAAGTCAAACTAAAAGGAGGGCTAGAGCTTTAAAGAAACTTTTGCATTTATCTCCTTTAGCTAGATTTTGGAGAAAAGGGAGACTGAGAGAAGAGGGGAGATGATTTGACAAAAAAAGTTCAAATGTTAAATTTAAAGTAGGTGATAAAATTGAAAGAAGATGTTCTTAAAAATATAAAAAAATATAAAAAGATTTTAAAATCTCACTTAGAAAAGAAAGAAGAAAAATTTCCAGTGATGTTAGGGTTAAGTCAGTTAATTTTATTGGTAGAAGAAAATATTTCTCTCAGGAAAGATGAAGAGTTTTTAGAAAACCTGGAGCAATTATATCAATTGATAAATAAAATTTTTCTTCAACTTCAAAAAACTCCAAGGCCTACTTGTTATATCATTGATCCTCTTGAAAAGGGCAAGAAAGCACCAACTTCATTAGGAGCTATTGGATTGACGACTTTCTTAAACAATATTTACTTAAATCAAATAAAAACATTAGAAAGAATTTTAACATGAGAGCTTTGACTCTCTTTTTTTATTTTTAAATTAATTTGACTCAATTTTAAAAAAGAATTAATTTTAAAAAATGAGAAGATCTTTACATTTTCTCTTGCTAGATAAGTTAAAAGAGATAAAAAAGAAAATATTAGAAGGAAAAGAATTTCTTTCTAATAGGAAAGTAAAAAGTCTTTGTCTTGGAATGTTAATTTCAGAAAACCTTCTCTTGTTAGAGTTTATAATTGATCTTTATTCAAGAAAACCTGAAATTTCTCAAAAAGAAGCAAAATTGATTAAAAGAGAGCTTTTGGAAATCAAAGAGATTTTCTCAGATTTAAAAAAAGGACCGAAAATAAAATTAATTTTAGAAAAAATAGAGAAAGTATTACCTTTGTTAGAATAACTTGACAAGAAATAAAAGTTTATTATTATTTATCTTGGTGTAAAGATGGAGCCTGTCCATAAAATAATATTAAAAAAGATAAAAACAGAGATGAACGCGATAAAAGAAGAGCTTCAAGGAATTGATAGAATGAAGACTTGTTTAGAAAAAACATATTTTATAAGCGAGAAAGAATGGTATCTTAGAGAAAGAATTCAGAGGATAATTACTCTTTTGAGTGTTTACAGAGATGGAGGAATAATTCCTATAGGAGAAATTTGTTCTTTTGAGGCAAAGCTTTCAAGATATTTAGATTTTCTTAAAAAGATAGCTCCTTATGGAGGAAATAATTTTTCTGATTTAATAAAAACTATTGAAGACACATTATATGTGATTTTAAAGCATTACACAAAAGAGATAGGAGAAAGATTTAGCTCTTTCTTTAAAAATATTTAATAAGATTTCTATGCGAGGGGAAACCCTCTTTTTTTTCTTGATAGAGAGAATTTCTTGTTATAAGATAAAGAGAATTTAATATGTTTTTCAAAAAAATTTTCGGAGATTATAATGAGAAATATTTAAGATCACTTCAACCTTTAATTGGAAAAATAAATTCTCTGGAAGAGAAATTTTCTTCTTTTTCAGATGAAAAACTAAGAGAAAAAACATTAGAATTCAAAGAAAGGTTAAAAAAAGGAGAAACATTAGATGATTTGTTGCCCGAAGCTTTTGCCCTAGTAAGGGAAGCTGCAAAAAGAACTTTGAAACAACGCCATTTTGATGTTCAATTAATAGGAGGGATAGTTCTACACCAAGGAAAAATAGCTGAAATGAAAACAGGGGAAGGAAAAACGTTAGCTGCTACTTTACCTGCTTATTTGAATGCTTTAGAAGGAAGAGGAGTTCATATTGTAACAGTTAACGATTACTTAGCAAGAAGGGATACTGTCTGGATGGGGCAAATTTATCATTTTTTGGGATTGAAAGTAGGGTGTTTAAATCATGAAAAATCTTTTTTATATGATCCTTCTTATAAAAAACCAGATGAAGAAAAAGATAAAATTAGAGATGAATTAGGTTCTTTTAAAGTAGTTGAAGATTTCTTAAGACCTTGTTCAAGAAAGGAAGCTTATTTGGCAGATATTACTTATGGAACTAATCACGAATTTGGATTTGATTATTTAAGGGATAATATGGCTTATTCTGAAAAAGATATTGTTCAGAGGGATTTAAATTATGCCATCGTTGATGAGGTAGACTCAATTTTGATTGACGAAGCAAGGACTCCTTTGATAATTTCTGCTCCAGATAGAGAAAGTCCCAAAATGTATAGAGAATTTGCAAAGATAATTCCTCTTTTAGAAAAAGAGAAAGATTTTGTAATAGATGAAAAAAGGAGAGCAGTTACTTTAACAGAAGAAGGGATAGAAAAAGTAGAGAAAATTTTAGGAATTGAAAATATTTATCAAGAAAAAGGAATTAGATATTTACATCATTTAGAACAAGCTTTGAAAGCTGAAGCTCTTTTTAAAAAAGATAGAGATTATATTGTAAAAGATGGGAAGGTGATCATTATTGATGAATTTACAGGGAGATTATTACCTGGAAGAAGATGGTCAGGAGGATTACATCAAGCAATTGAAGCAAAAGAGGGCGTAGAGATTCAACCTGAATCTATTACTTTAGCTTCCATCACTTTGCAAAATTATTTCCGGCTTTATAAAAAACTATCTGGAATGACAGGAACAGCTCAAACTTCAGCTGAAGAATTTGATAAAGTTTACAAATTGGAGGTGATTGTTGTTCCTACAAATAAACCCATGATAAGAAAAGATTTACCAGATAAAGTTTTTAAAACAGAGAGAGGGAAATTTAAAGCAATTATAGAAGAGGTAAAAAAGAGACATAAAAAAGGACAACCTATTTTAATTGGAACAAGATCGGTGGAAAAAAATGAATATCTTGGAAAGCTATTGGAAAAGGAGGGAATTCCTCATCAAATTTTAAATGCAAAATATCATGAAAAAGAAGGAGAAATTATAGCTCAAGCAGGAAAATTGGGAGCTGTAACTGTGGCTACTAATATGGCAGGAAGAGGAGTAGATATAATTTTAGGAGGAAATCCTCCAGATCCTAAAGAAAGAAAAAAGGTTATTGAGCTTGGAGGATTACACGTAATAGGGACCGAAAGACATGAAGCTAGAAGAATAGATGACCAATTAAGAGGAAGAGCAGGAAGACAAGGAGACCCTGGCTCTTCTCAATTTTTCCTTTCACTAGAGGATGATTTATTGAGAATATTTGGAGGAGAAAGAGTAAAAAGATTGATGGATATGTTAAATATCCCTGAAGATCAACCGATTGAGACAAAACTTGTTTCTGGAATTATTGAGTCTGCCCAAGCTAAAATTGAGGGGATAAATTTTGATATTAGAAAACATTTATTAGAATTTGATGACGTATTAAATAAACATAGAGAAGCAATTTATAAGAAAAGAAGGGAAATTTTAAAGGCAGGTAGAGAAGAAATAAAAGAAAAAGTTTTGGAAATATTTAAAGAAAAAAATATTCCAGAAAAAGAATTTTTAGAAAGAGAAGAAAAATTTGGTAAAGATAAATTTTTAGAAGCTGTCAGGTTTCTTTATTTGAGGACAATTGATTTTTTTTGGATAGATCATTTAGAATGTATGGAATATTTAAGAGACTCTGTTTCTTTAAGAGCTTATGGCCAAAGAGATCCTTTAGTTGAATATAGAGTAGAAGGACATAAACTTTTTCAAAGATTGCAAGAGTTTATAAAAGAAACTTTAATTTCTAACATTTTAAGAATAAAAGAAATAAGAGAAGAAAGGGTAGAAAGGAGATTAGAAAGTTTTTCTGGAAAAAGAAAGGTAGGGAGGAATGATCCTTGTCCTTGTGGTTCTGGTAAAAAATATAAAAAATGTTGCTATCCAAAATACGGCTAAAATGATTTTTATTTTTTTAATTTTACTTTTTATTCTTTTTGCTCCTCTCTTTTTCCTGCTTTTATTTTTTAATCTTTTATCTTTTGGATTTGAAAAATTAGGAATTTCTCCAGAAATTACTTTTCTTATTTTGTTTTTAATTCTAATAGGCTCTTTCTTTAATATTCCTCTTTCAAGAAAAAGATATGTTTTAGTAAGAGAGCCTTATTTTTTTGGTCTTTTTTGTAAAGAAAGAATAGAAAGGGTAGGAATTTTTATTAATCTAGGAGGAGCGGTCATTCCTCTCTTGATTTCTTTTTACTTTCTTTTAAAAATTCCTCTAAAAGGAGTAATTATTTGTACGGTTTTGATGACTTTCTTTTGTTATATTCTTTCTCGACCACAAAGAGGAGTGGGTGTAATTTTACCTGCTTTTATTCCTCCTATTTTCTCTGCTCTTTTCTCTTTGATATTCTCTCCTCAATTTTCTGCTCCTACTGCTTTTGTTTCCGGAGTTTTTGGTACAATATTAGGGGCAGATATTTTGAATTTGCCAAAAGTGAGAAAATGGAATACCTTTTTATCTATTGGGGGAGCTGGAGTTTTTGATGGAATATTTTTAGTTGCTATTTTCTCTGCTATTTTAGCTTAATTTTGCGAAAAAAGCATACGAACTTTCTTTACATAAAATTTGTTTTTTCATAAAATTAAAAGATAATATGAGAAAAAAGAAGAATTTTTTAATTTTAATTTTTATTTTAATTTTAGGTTTTTTGGGATTTAATTTAATTTATCCGGATTTTTTAAATTTGCCTTATTTCCCAAAAGTTTCTTTTAAATTAGGATTAGATTTACAAGGGGGAACTCATTTAATCTATCAAATTGATATTTCAAAAATAGATCAAAAAGAGATAGATTCTACTTTAGAAGGATTGAGAGATGTAATTGAAAGGAGAGTTAACATTTTTGGAGTAAGAGAACCTCTAGTTCAGATTGAAAAGAAAGAAGGGAATCCAAGATTGATAGTGGAGTTGGCGGGAGTAAAAGATGTATCTGAAGCTATAAAAGAAATAGGGAAAACTCCTCTCTTAGAATTTAAAGAAGAAAGGCCTAAAGAGCAAACGGAAAAAATTTTAGCAAAAAGAAAAGAGATAGAAGGAAAAAGTTTTGAAGAACTTCAAAAGATTGAGAATTGGCAATTAGCTTTTCAAGATCCTTATTTTAAAAGAACGAGTTTGACTGGAAAATATTTAAAATCAGCTAAATTAGATTTTGATAAAACAACTTATGAACCTATTGTAGTTTTAGAATTTAATAAAGAGGGAGCTAAAATTTTTCAAGAAATAACAAAAAGAAATATAGGGAAAAGATTAGCTATTTATATTGATAATGTTTTAATTTCAGCTCCTGTAGTGAAAGAAGAAATTTCTGGAGGGAGAGCAAGGATCACAGGAAATTTCACTGTTCAAGAAGCGAAAGAATTAGCTCAAAATTTATCTGCTGGAGCTTTACCTGTTCCTATAAAGCTAATATCTCAAAAGACAGTTGGTCCTCTTTTAGGAAGAGTTTCTTTAGAAAAATCTTTAAAGGCAGGAATTTTTGGATTTTTGGCCATTTTTGTTTTTATGATTTTGATTTATAGATTGCCAGGTTTTATAGCTTCGGTCGCTCTCATTTTTTATGTCATTTTTACCCTTTCTCTTTTTAAAATTTTTGGGGTAACTTTAACTTTAGCTGGGATTGCAGGGTTTCTTTTGTCTGTAGGAATGGCAGTAGATGCTAATATTTTAATTTTTTCGAGAATGAGAGAAGAAATGAAAGAAGGAAAAACACTTTCTATTGCTATTGAAGAAGGGTTTAAAAGAGCTTGGCCATCGATTAGAGATAGTAATTTGACTACCCTTTTAGTGGCCCTCTTACTTTTTTGTTTGGGAACAGGATTTGTAAAAGGATTTGGTTTTACTCTTTCTATAGGAATTTTAGTTAGCCTTTTTTCTGCTATCTTTGTGACAAAAAATTTCTTAGAGATTTTTGTTTCTCCAAAATTAGAGACTCACAAGAGAATATGGTAAGAAAATTTCACTTCAATTTTATAAAATATAGAAAAGTTTTTTATCTTGTATCTTCCTCTTTAGTTATTATTTCTTTTTTATCTATTTTATTTTTTGGGATTAAATTAAGTATTGAATTTAAAGGAGGGAGTATTTTGGAAGTAAAATATAAAAATTCTCCTCCTTCTACAGAGGAAATAAGAAATTCTTTAAGAGATTTAAATTTAGGAGAAATATTTGTTCAAAAAACAGGAGAAAAAGGTGTTATCTTGAGATTAAAAGATATCAGTGAAGAAAGCCATCGGCAAATTTTAGAAAAGTTGAAGGAAAAAGGAGATTTAGAAGAAATAAGATTTGAATCAGTAGGACCTATAATCGGAGAAGAATTAAAGAAGAAAACAGAGTATTTGATAATTTTATCTATCTTTGTAATTGTTCTTTATATTACCTTTGCTTTTAGACGAGTGATGAGACCCTTGAAATCGTGGCAATATGGAATTTGTGGTATTTTAGCTTTATTTCACGATGTTTTTATTCCAATTGGAATTTTCGCTATTTTAGGAAAATTTTATAATGTAGAGATTACTCTCCCTATCATTACTGCTCTTTTGACTGTTTTTGGATATTCTATTAACGATTCCGTAGTAGTTTTTGATAGAGTAAGAGAAAATCTTTTGAAAAGAAAATATCCTTCTTTCGAAGAAACAGTCAATGAAAGCTTAAATCAAACTCTTTCTAGATCTCTTTCAACTTCTCTTACTACCCTTTTTGTTTTGTTTGCTATCTTCTTTTTCGGAGGAGAGACACTAAAATATTTTTCTTTAGCTTTGATCTTAGGTATTTCTTTAGGAACTTATTCTTCAATTTTTATCGCTACTCCTCTTTTAGTTACTTGGTCAAAAAGGTATAGACAAATTTAAAAAAATATATTATAAAAAAAGAAGATGATGAGAATAAATTTTATCAAAATAAAAAATGACCTTTTGAAAGGTCTTAATAAGAGAGAAAAAGATATTATTGAGAGAAGGTTTGGATTAAGAAAAAAAGAAAAAGAAACCTTGGAATCCATTGGGAAGAGTTATGGGATTTGTCGAGAGAGAGTAAGACAAATTGAAGAAAGAGCAATAAGCCAAATTAAAGAAAAAACAAAAAACCCTTTCTATCAAAACATCTTCAAAAAGATAATAGATCATTTAAAGAAAAAAGGAGGCGTAGAAAGGGAAGATTTACTATTGAAAGAATTAGGGGGAGAGAAATTTCAAAATTTCATTTCCTTTTTTATAAGATTTATAGATATCATAAAACATAAAAAAGAGAGGGAGAAATACTTTAGTTTATTTTATCTTGACGAAAATGCTCTGAAAGAAGCGGAAAAAATAATATCATTTTTTGTCAAACTTTTTGAAAAAGAGAAAAGAACATTAACTGAAAAAGAAATCTTGAAAGTTTTCAAGAAAGAAAGTAAAGAATCTCTTAAGAAAGATATTCTATTTAATTATCTTTCTCTTTCTAAAGAAATTTCAAAAGGACCTCGAGGAGATTTTGGATTAATAAGTTGGCCAGAAATTAATCCAAAAGGAGTGAAAGATAAAGCATTTTTAGTGTTTAAGATAATGAAAAAGCCTTTACATTTTAAGGAGGTAGCAGAATTGATTAATAATTTAAAATTAGAAAGACCTATTTCCCCCAAGAAAGTAATACCTGCTACCGTTCATAATGAACTTATTAGAGATGAAAGATTTGTTCTAGTTGGAAGGGGATTGTATGCTTTAAGGGAATGGGGATATGAAGAAGGTTTTGTTAGAGATATTATTTTTAAAATTCTAAAAGAAGCAAAAAAACCTCTTTCGAGGGAAGAAATTGTAAAGAAAGTTCTTTCTCAGAGATTAGTCAAAGAGAATACTATTTTACTTAATTTACAAAACAAAAAATATTTTATTAGAAATAAAGAAGGAAAATATACTATTAAAGAGGTATAAATGATCTTTGAAATTTTCCTATTTATTTGGAGAACTTTTAAAACAATCTTTTCTTCTATAATTTGGATTTTTAAAAATTGGTGGTTTTTTATTTTACCTATTTTGTTAATAAAACCTCTCCTTTCTTTATGGTTGTGGTACATTCAACATAAATGGGGAAAGAAGATAAAACATATTCTTTTGGAGATAAGATTACCAAAAGAAGTTCCCAGGCCTATGAAGGCAATGGAAGAAGTGTTTGCAGGCATTCATTCAATTCACGATGTTTTTGACTTTAGAGAAGTGTGGCTAGAAGGAAAATACCAGCTTACTTTATCCTTTGAGATAGTGAGCGATGGCGGGAAAATCCATTTTTACATAAGATGCCCTGAAATTTACAGAGATATTGTAGAGTCAAATATCTATGCTCAATTTCCAGACGCTGAAATTTTTGAAGTAGAAGATTATACAAAATTAGTTCCTCAAAATATTCCCAATGAAAATTGGGATCTTTTTGGTTTTGATGAAATAACAACTAAACCCAATCCTTATCCTATCAAAACTTATAAATATTTTGAGGAAAGAACAGACATTCCTGAAGAAAAAAGAGTTAGTCCTTTGGCAGGATTGTTGGAAGGAATGGCAACTTTAAAGGAGGGAGAATATTTGTGGTATCAAATCTGGGCAAAACCCATAAGAGAAGAGATTCCCTGGAGAAAAGAAGGATTAAAGATTGTAAATGAGTTAGTAAAAAGACCAAAACCAAAACCTCCAAAGTCAATTTTATCAGCGGTAGTAGATCTTTTAATAAAAGGAAAACCTCCTGAAGAAAAACCTCCAGAAGAAACTACTCTAGAAGCTTTAGCTTTGCCTGAAATGAGATTAACCCCGGGAGAAAAAGAAATTGTGAAAGCTATTGAAGATAAGATTTCAAAATTTGGATACGAATGTTTAGTTAGATATTTATATTTAGGAAAGAGAGATGTTTTTTTCAAACCAAAAGCTCGAATTCCTTTTGGTTTTTTTAAAGAAATCTCTTGGGAGAGTTTGAATGGATTGAAACCCAATACTAAAACAATGCCAAAAGTTCACCATCCTTTCTTAGAGAAAAGAAGAGTTTATTTAAAAAAAAGAAAGCTTTTCAGAAGGTATTGTGAAAGATTACCTACTTTATATCCTTTCGGGGGAGGAACTTATGTTTTAAATACAGAAGAATTAGCCACTTTATATCATTTCCCTGGTAAGGTAGTAGCTCCAGCTCCTACTATTGAGAGAGTAGAGGCAAGAAAAAAAGAACCCCCTCCTTCTTTAGCTAAATAATATGAAAGGAGAAAAAGACATTCTTTATCTTGGAAAAACTATCTTTAGAAACAAAAAGGAGCTTTTTGGTATAAAATTAGATGACAGAAGGAGACATATTTATATTGTAGGTAAAACTGGAATGGGGAAAACAGCTCTTTTAAAGAATATGATTATTCAAGATATTAGAGCAGGGAGAGGGGTTGGTTTTGTAGATCCTCATGGGGAAGCAGCAGAGGAATTGTTAGATTTTGTTCCAAAAAATAGGATAAATGATGTTATTTATTTTAATCCAGCAGACATTGACTATCCTATTGCTTTTAATGTGATGGAAAAAGTAGAAGCTTCCCATAGACATCTTGTTGCTTCAGGATTGATGGGAGTTTTCAAGAAAATCTGGCCAGACGTTTGGTCAGCTAGAATGGAATATATTTTAAACAATTGTATATTAGCTCTTTTAGAGTCACCTAATTCCACTTTGCTTGGGATAAATAGGATGCTAGCTGATCCAGATTATAGAGAGAAAATTATAGAGAGAGTAAAAGACCCAGTTGTAAAAGCTTTTTGGGTACAAGAATTTGCAAGATATACTCAAAGATATGAAGTAGAAGCTACCGCTGCCATTCAAAATAAAGTAGGACAATTAATTTCTGCTCCTCTTTTAAGAAATATCATTGGACAAGTAAAATCTTCTATTGATATGAGAAAAGTATTAGACGAAAGAAAGATTTTGATTTTAAACTTATCTAAGGGAAAAATTGGAGAAGACGCTTCTAGATTATTAGGAGCTCTTTTAATTACTAAATTGCAGTTAGCTGCTATGTCTAGAGTTGATATTCCTGAAGAAGAAAGAGAAGATTTCTTCTTATATGTAGATGAGTTTCAAAATTTTGCTACTGAAGCTTTTGTTAATATTTTGTCTGAAGCTAGAAAATATAGATTAGGTTTAGTTTTAGCTAATCAATATTTAGGACAATTAGAAGAAATGACTCCTACTGGAAAGAGCACTAAAGTAAGGGATGCTATTTTTGGAAACGTTGGTACTATCATTGTCTTTAGAGTAGGAGCAGAAGATGCAGAATTTTTAGAGAAAGAATTCTCTCCAGAATGTACAGCGGAAGATTTAGTCAATTTAGCAAAATATAACATTTATATTAAATTGATGATAGATGGAATAGCTTCACCTCCTTTTTCAGCAGAAACTTTACCTCCTTTCAATCCTCCAAAAAAATCTCATCGAGAGAAAATTATAAAAGTTTCCAGAGAGAGATATGGAACTCCTCGAGAAAGAGTAGAAGAAAAAATTCTTCGATGGTCGCAACCTGTTACTCCTTCTTTAACTCCTCAAACTCCTTCTCAAGTGTTATACGAGGCTCAATGTCAAAATTGCGGAAAAAAAATAAAAGTTCCTTTTAAACCAGATCCTAAAAAACCAGTTTTTTGCAAAAGTTGCTTAAAAAAATTAGGAAAAGAGAAACCAGAGAAAAAAGAGGTAAATTTGGCAGAACTAAAAAAGGTCATAAAAGAAGCTTTATTAAAGAAAAAAAATGAAGATAAAAAAGATTGAAGATTTTGATTTGTTCCAAAAGAAAGTTTTATTAAGGGTAGATTATAATGTTCCTTTAAATGAAAAAGGAGAAATTGAGAGTTTTTATAGAATAAAAGCTTCTTTGGAAACAATTAATTTTCTCTCAGAAAGAAAAGCTAAAATAATTTTAATTTCTCATTTAGGAAGACCTCAGAAATTAGAAGAAAAAGAAAGAAAGAAACTCTCTCTTTCGATTTTAAAGGAACCTTTAGAGAAGATTTTAAAAAGAGAAGTATTTTTTATAAAAGATTGTATAGGAAAGAGAGTAGAAAAGAAAGTGAAAGAATTGAAAGAAAGAGAAATTCTTCTTTTAGAAAATATTAGATTTTACAAAGAAGAAAAAGAGAACGATAAAAAATTTGCTGAAAAATTAGCTAAATTGGGAGAAATATATATTAACGATGCTTTTTCTGTTTCCCATAGAGAACATGCTTCGATAGTTTCTTTGCCTAAATTTCTTCCTCATGGAATAGGAAAATTATTTCAAAAAGAAATAGATAATTTAGGAAAGGTATTTGAGAAAAGGCCTATTTTATTAATTGTAGGAGGAATAAAAACAGAATCTAAAATAAGATTTATTTCTGATATTTTAGATAAAGTAGATTTCATTCTTTTAGGAGGAAAGATTGCTGAAGAAATTATGAAAGGGAAAGGAATTTTGGTAGGGAGGAAAGAAAGTAGCCCTGAAATTGTTGAGATTTCTAAAAAATTAAATCTAACTGATACGAAAATTCAACCTCCTTTAGATGTAAAAGTTTCTTTAGTTCCTTTAGATTTAAATTATCAAAGATTAACTTCTATAGGAAACTTGAGAAGAGAAGAAGAAATATATGATATAGGACCTGATACCATTGAATTTTACTCTCCTTTTATAGAAAAGGCTAAGACAATTGTCTTTGTAGGACCTTTAGGATTTTTTGAGAAAGAAGAGTTTTCTGAAGGAACGAGAAAAATTGTAGAAAAAATCGGAGAGAACAAGGAGGCTTTTAAGGTAGCCGGAGGAGGGGAGACAATTTTATTTTTAGAAAAATATAATCTTTTGAACAAATTCGATTTTATTTCTACTGGAGGAGGGGCACTTTTGAGTTTTCTTTCTGGAAAAAAATTACCTGCTTTAGAAGCTTTAGAAGAATAAAAGTATGGAAATTAAAAATTTAAAGAAGGCCGCTGAAAGAATAAAGAAAGCCATAAAAAATAAAGAAAATATTATTTTGTATGCTGATGCAGATTTGGATGGGACTTGTTCTCTTTTAATATTGGAAGAGACGATAAAGAATTTAGGAGGAGAAGTTAAAGCTATTTACTTCCCTGATAGAGAAGAAGAAGGATACGGAATTAATGAAAAAGCTTTAGATTATTTAAAAAGATACTCTCCTGCTCTTTTTATTGCTTTAGATTGCGGGATAAGTAATTTTAAAGAGATAGAGAAAGCAAAAGAACTTGGTTTCGAGGTCATAATCATTGATCATCATAAGATTTTAGAGAAATTACCAAAGGCAGATATAATAGTAGATCCTAGACAAAAAGGAGAAAGATATCCTTTTAAAGAATTTGCTACCTGTGGTATAGTTTTCAGATTGTCTGCTCTTTTATTAGGCAAAAAACTGACAGGTCTCCTAGAGAATAATTTCATAGAATTAGTAGCTTTAGCTACTTTGGCTGATTTAATGCCTCAAGTCAAAGACAATAAATTTTTCATAGAAAAGGGATTAGAAGTACTCGGAAAAACATACAGGCCGGCTTTAAGAGCATTTCTTAAATTAAATGAAGTTAACAATCCAAAAGAAGCAATTCATAAAATAATTTCTGTTCTTAGCGCAGGAGAAGTAAAAGATAATTTAACAGAAGCTTATCTTTTATTAAAAGAAAAAGATGAGAAAAAAGCAGAAAAGCTTGTTTTGGAATTAACAGAGAAAAATAAAGAGAAACACGAAAGGATAAGAGAGATTGTAAAAGAAGTAGAGGAAAGAATTTTAAAGAAACCGGGCAAAAAAATCATTTTTGAGGGAGATAAAGAATGGCCTCTTGCTTTTACAGGGCCAGTAGCTTCAAAAATCTGTAATTTATATAAAAAACCTACTTTTATTTACAAGAAGGGAGATAAGATAAGTAGGGGAGCGGTGAGAACTCCTAAAGGAATAGATAGCGTAGAGGCGATGAAAGCTTGTAGTGTCTTTCTGATAACTTTTGGCGGACATCCTCAAGCTTCAGGTTTTACTCTTTCTAACGAAAATTTAATTAATTTTGAAAATTGTCTAATAAAATATTTTGAAAAAAGAGAAAAAAAATAAAATTATAGTTTTTGTTGATGGAGGAGCAAGAGGTAATCCAGGCCCTTCAGCCTGTGGTTTTTTAATTTGTAATGAAAAAGAAGAAATATTAAAAAAATACAAATTTTCTTTAGGAATTAAGACAAACAATGAAGCTGAATATTGGGGAGTAATACTTGCTTTAAGGAAAATAAAAACTCTTTTTGGAAAAAAAAGATCTAAAAACCTCGAAATAGAAATAAGAACAGATTCTCAACTTTTATATTCTCAAGTAGAAGGAAAATATAAAATTTTAGATCAAAAATTACAATCACTTTTTATAAAGATATGGAATCTTAAAGTAGATTTTAAAAACGTTAAATTTAAATTCATTAAAAGAGAAGAAAATAAAATAGCAGATTCTTTAGTAAAAGAAGTTCTTTTTTCTAATAGAAAGCTTTTTTAAAACAAAAGCCCCAGCAAGCTCGTAGGCCGAATTCTGTTTCTAAGCGGTCATTTATCTGGGCCAGAGATTACTCTCTGGCTCAAGCGAGCTACTTTTCTCCCGCTTGTAACGGGAGTTTGCTCTTGCACCAGGTAGGGTTTGCCACTCTGGACTGTCGCCAGCCAGAGACCTCAGTTTTACTGAGGACTTTTCACCTTTCCCTTGTCTCCCGTCAGGGAGCAAGGTAGTATAGTCTCTGTGGCACTTT
This sequence comes from uncultured bacterium, assembly GCA_965552115.1. Taxonomy (GTDB): domain Bacteria; phylum Patescibacteriota; class Minisyncoccia; order Minisyncoccales; family CAZLLZ01; genus CBEVQU01. The sequence continues at coordinate 19,438 of CBEVQU010000007.1, forward strand.
CCCTAGCCTTACGGCCGGTGGGTGTTACCCACTACCTACTTCCCCGCCAAATTACTCCTAAAAGGAGCAATTGGCCGGGGGGTGTTCGGACCTTCCTCTCCCAGCTACTGATTTTTTTATCAGCAGCTGAGAGCGACCGCTCGGCTTGCTGGGGCTATTTTCTATATTAATCTTTTTAAAAATAAAGTCAAGATGTTAAAATTAAAATATGAAAAATTTCTTTGAAATTAAAACAAAAAGCATAACCTTTTCTGCTTTTTTGGTAGGTCTTTCTATTTTTTTAAGTAGAGTTTTAGGTTTTGTAAGAGATGGATTACTAGCTGCTCGCTTTGGTGCTTCTCAAGAATTAGATATTTATTTTACTGCTTTTAGAATTCCGGATTTTATTTATGGAATCCTAATTACCGGGGGAGTAGTAGCTGTTTTTTTGCCTCTCTTTTCTGAAGTTCGCCTTAAAGGAAAAAAGAAAGCTATTTTATTTACTAACAATATTTTGAATAGTTTTTTACTTATTTTAATCACTTTAGCTATTTTTCTTTTCTTTCTTACTCCTTATTTAATCAAATTTATAGTTCCAGGTTTTTCTTCAGAAGCTCAAAAAAAGACAATTCTTTTAACAAGAATTTTATTTTTAAGTCCTATTCTATTTGGAATATCTGCTATTTTTTCTGGAATTTTACAATATTTCCACTTTTTCCTCACTTATTCTCTCGCCCCTATTTTTTATAATTTAGGAATTATATTTGGTATTTTATTTTTAGTGCCGAAATTCGGACTAATAGGATTGGTAGGAGGGGTTATTTTTGGAGCCTTTTTACATCTTTTAATTCAAGTTCCTTCAGTTCTTAAGACGGGTTTCTATTATAAATTTTATTTCAATTTTAAAGATAAGTATCTCAAAAAAGTTTTTCATTTAATGCTTCCTCGAACAGTAGGCTCTGCTGCTTTCCATATTAATTTGATAATTATTACAGCTATAGCTTCCACCCTTTCTTTAGGAAGTATTACTATTTTTAATTTATCTAATAATCTTCAATATTTTCCAATAGGAGTAGTAGGGGTAGCTTTCGCTATTGCTTCTTTTCCTACTTTTTCGAAAAGCTGGGCCCAAAATAAAAAGAGAGAATTTCTTCAAAAGATAAAAGAAACTATTAGAAAAATTTTATTTCTGATTTTACCTTTAAGTGTTTTGTTTTTTCTAATGAGAGCCCATATAGTAAGAGCTTTGGTTTTAGTAGGTGAAGGGATTTTAAAGATGGGTGAGTTTAGAATAGAAGATATAAGATTGACAGCTGCTTCTTTAGGAATTTTCTCTTTAGGAATATTTGCTCAAAGTTTAATTCCTCTTTTATGTAGGGTTTTCTTTTCTTTTAAAGACACAAAGACTCCAGTTTTTGTGTCTTTAATTTCAATTATAATTAATATTTCTTTAGCCCTTTTGTTTGTTTCTGTTCTTTCTTCTCATCAAAATTTTCTCTCTTTTGAAATCATTTCATTTTTAGATCTAAAGGGAATTAGTGATATAAGAGTTTTATCTCTTCCTCTTTCTTTATCTTTTTCTGCTATTTTTCAATTCTTTCTTCTTCTCTTTCTCTTGAGAGGAAAATTGAGGAAATTTTATCAAAAAGAGATAAACTTTCTTAAAAAGATTGAAAAAGAATTTTTTTTATTTTTAGAAAAGCTATTTTTTTCCACAGCAATTGTAGGAATTCTTGCCTACTTTCTTTTGTTTCTTTTTCAAAAAATATTGAAAGTTTCTTCTCTTTTTTGGCTGATTTCTCAAATTGGAGGAGTTTTTGCTTTTTCCCTTTTGCTTTTTATTTTTATTTCAGATATTTTAAAAATAAAAGAAGCTTTCTTACTCAAAAAAATAATATTAAAAATTTTTCAAAAGTAGGAAAATTAAAATAAAGAAGGAGGAAGCAAAAACAAAATCATACTTAGCAATACTAAGATTATAATAGTTATCCAGAATATTTTAGAAACTTTTTTAAAAGTTAACTTTTTCATAAATGAAAAGAAAATTTAAGAAAAAAGATTTTCCTCAAATAAGATTTTCTTTCTGGTTTTTCCCTCTCTTTTTAATAATTTTAACATTCCTTCTTTTATATTCCAGTTGGAAAATTGAAAAAAAGAGGGAAGAACTTAATCTTCGAATAGAAGAATTAAAAAGACAAATTTCAATTTTAGAGAAAGAAAATCAAACTCTAAAAGAAAAAGGGTTGGAAGGTGAAAGTTTAGAATATTTAGAAAAGATTTTAAGAGAAAAAGGACTTTATAAGAAAAAAGGAGAAAAAGTAATTGTTGTTTTGCCACCAAGAGAAGAGAAAGAAGAAAAAAAAGAGAAAGAGAAGGGATTTTTAGAAAAAATTTTAGAAAAGTTTAATTTAAAATAATTTTGACAAAAAACTTATCTTTTTATAAAAAATAAAAAAGCATAAAAAAAGCGGCAGTAGTTCAGTTGGTAGAACGTCTCCTTCCCAAGGAGAAGGTCGCGGGTTCGAGTCCCGTCTGCCGCTCATCTGCCGGAGTAGCTCAAATGGTAGAGCAGTGCCTTCGTAAGGCAAAGGTTGGAGGTTCGAATCCTCTCTCCGGCTCAAGTAAGAAATCAGTTAAAACCTCATTATTTTAGGCGTCATTCATTGACAATCTTTTATAATTATGCTATAATATAAGTGGCTCATTAAAAAGGGAAGAGGAAGAGAAGGAAATTTGTATCACCTGGATTATCTATCAATTCTTGGTAGGTAGTCCGGGTGATACAAATGGAGGAGATATTAAACGAAAGAGGAGAAATAAAAACACTAAACAGTACTTATATTCTGTGGAGAGTGGGGAACTCCAGATATAGACTTGTAAGGACAAGAGATGGGAAAGTCATCGAAGGGAATAATATAAGAATTGATCCTGTGGATGAAATAATAAAGGTGTACTGTGATGATAAACTTATTTGGAGCACGTCTCAAGTAGTATCTATAAACTTTTCTGTTTAGAAACTAGATCCTCTCCTCTTCCCTTATATCTCTTTTTTCTAGCCCTGAAAAAAAATTCAGGATTAGAAAAAGGAGATAGCTCTTTAAAAGGGAAGAGGGAATTGTCTCACCCAGATTGTTTATCGATGCTTGGTAGACAGTCTGGGTGAGACAATGATAACACCTAGAGAAAGATATGATGAAGTAAAGAGACTTTTTGAGAGAGTAGATAAAATTATAGAGGAAGAAAAACCTAAAAATCCAGAGCTTCGAGAAAAACTTTGGGAGATATGGAGTGAGTTAAATAATTAAGTAAATACCAAAGTTTTTTCAAGAACTTTCTCTCCGAACTCTCCCTCTTCCCTTACTTTTTTAACACTGAAAGAAACTCAACGCTTTTTTTTATTTACTTTAAAGGAAAATTATGATAAATTAATAATGATTTATGAAAGAAATCAAAGAAAAAATTGAGAGTTTAAAAGAAAAACTCCTCTCTTTAGAGGACTGTCTTTGACATTGAAGAGAAGAAAAAAAGAATTTCAGCTTTAGAAAAAGAGATTCAGAAACCCGGTTTCTGGAAAGATAAAGAGATGGCCGAAGAGATAACTTCTCTTTTAGGTCAATACAAAAAAGAAGTGGAAGATTGGGAAAAGTTAGAAAAAGAAATAAATGAATTAGAAGAACTTTCAGAAGTTTTAGAGGGAAAAGATTTAGAGCACTTAAAAAAGAAAATTTCTGAGATAGAAAATGAGCTAAAAAAAGAAGAAATTAAAGCTTTTCTTTCAGGTGAGTTCGATAAAAAAGGAGCAATTTTACAAATTTTTGCTGGCGCAGGAGGTCAAGATGCTCAAGATTGGGTAGCTATTTTAAAAAGGATGTATGAGAAATATTGTCAGAAAAAAGGATTTTCAGTAAAAGTATTGCATCAGTCTTTTGGGGAGGGAATAGGTCCAGAAGGAAGGATAGGGTTGAAACAAGTTACTTTAGAGATTAAAGGGCCTTATGCTTTTGGTCTTTTGAAAAAAGAAGCTGGAGTTCATAGACTAGTAAGGATTTCTCCTTTTTCTGCTAAAAATTTAAGACATACTTCTTTTGCAAAAGTTGAACTTTTGCCTCAAATTAAGACAGAGAAAGAATTAAAGATTAAAATTAAACCCGAAGATTTAAAGATAGATTTTTATAGAGCTTCAGGCCCCGGAGGTCAATATGTAAATAAAAGAGAAACAGCAGTTAGGATTACTCATTTACCAACTGGTCTTCAAGTCTCTTGTCAATCTGAAAGATTACAGGGAGAGAATAGGAAGAAAGCAATGGAGCTTTTATACAGTAAGTTATATCAATTTAAAAAGGAAAAACTTGAAAAAAGAATTGAGGATTTCAAAAAAGAGGTTTCTCCAAGCTGGGGAAACCAAATTAGGTCTTATATTTTCCATCCTTATAAGTTGGTGAAAGATCATAGAACAGGTGTGGAGAGAAGTGACATTGATGAGGTATTAGATGGCGATCTGGATGATTTTATAGAAAAAGAAATAAAATTAAAAAATGAATAATATAGTATTGTTTCGGAATGTAACTAAAATTTATCCTCCAAATATAGTCGCTCTTAAAGACATTTCCTTTGAAATGAAAGAGGGGGAATTTTTATCAATTACTGGAAGATCAGGAGCTGGAAAAACTACTTTACTAAAATTACTTTTAGCTGAAGAGAAACCAACTTCTGGAGAAATTTTTTTCGGAAAAGAAAATGTTCATAAAATAAAGAGATCTAAAATTCCTTATTTAAGAAGAAAAATAGGGGTAATTTTTCAAGATTACAAACTTTTGAACTCAAAGACAGTTTTTGAAAATGTAGCTTTTGCTATGGAAGTTATAGGAGCTGAAGAAAGAGAAATTGAAAGAGATGTTCCAAAGGTTTTAGAAATAGTGGGATTAAAAGGAATGGAAGAGAAATTTCCAAAAGAGCTATCAGGGGGAGAGAAACAAAGGGTAGCTATAGCAAGAGCTTTAATTCATAGGCCAAAGCTTATTTTAGCGGATGAGCCTACCGGAAATTTAGATCCTTATCATAAGAGAGATATCATAAAATTACTTTTAAAAATAAATGAACTTGGAACAGCTATCATTTTAGCTACTCACGATAAAGAAATCATTAATTTTTTGAGAAAAAGAGTTATTACTTTAAAAGAAGGAAAAATAGTGAAAGATGAAGAAAAAGGCCGTTTCATTTTATAATTTAAAAATATGTTTCATCTTGTTAAAAGATTATTTCAATCTTCTTTAGCAGGAATTTCAAGAAATAAAACAATTTTTTTCACAACTTGTTTTATCTTAATAATCAGTACTTCTTTAATAGGAAGCCTGTTCTTATTAAAAGGAATAACCAATTTTGCTATAAATTATTTAGAAGAAAAGGCAGATATTACTATTTTCTTTAAAAAAACAGCTTCCGAAGAAGAAATTTTAAAAATAAAAGAAGAACTTTCTAAAAATCCTCAAGTAAGAAAAGTAGAGTATATTACAGAAGAAGAAGCTTTAATGAGATTTAAAGAAAGACATAAACAAGATCCTGAAATAATAGAATCTTTAGAAGAAATAGGAGAAAATCCATTTTTACCCCATTTAAATATAAAAGCTTACCAGGCTTCTCAATATGAACAAATTTCTGCTATCTTTGAATCAGAACCTTTTAGAGATATAGTTGAAAAAGTCACTCATTATCAAAATAAACCTTTAATTGAAAGGATATTTTCTCTTTCAAGAAACATTAAGCATTTTTATACTATCTTGATTATCATTTCTGGAATTTTAGCTATTTTAGTGACATTTAATACAATTAGGCTAGCTATTTATGATTTAAGAGGAGAGATTTCGATTATGAGATTGGTAGGAGCTTCAAATTGGTTTATAAGAGCCCCCTTTTTAATTCAAGGTTTAATTGTGGGGATTTTTTCAGCTATAATTTCTTTTCTTATATGTACAATTTCTTCTTATTTTCTTTCTCCAAAAATTGAATTCTTTATTCCAAATTTTAATTTATTCTTTTTCCTGAAAGAAAACATTCTGGAATTAGTGGCTTTGAATTTCCTTTTTGCAATTTTATTAGCCATTTTTTCTTCTTTAATTGCAATTAGAAAGTATTTAAAAATTTAATGCGGGGTCGTCTAATTGGTAGGACGCGAGGTTCTGGCCCTCGTAATCCAGGTTCGAATCCTGGCCCCGCAGCTATCTTCTTCTACTACAAACTTATGCTATTTTATTTACCAATAAGTTTGTTAAAGAAAACAAAAAGTATGTTTGGAGATTTGGGTATCAGTTCCTAATGATTATTCGTTAATGGTTAAAGGTTAGAAAAACTTCAAGAAAAAGTCTTAGAGTAGCAAACCAGGTTGAAGGTAATCTTTGCGCCTTTTTTGTTTTAACTTTTCTTTTAGCTGCTTTGATTGTTTTAGTGGAGCCAGAAGAAGAATTTTTTAGTAAGAGGCATTTTTGTTTTTTTTCAGTTTTTTACTTTTTTTGTCAGTTTTGTTTAAATGTCTTTCAATTAGGTGGAAATTACAATTTTAACAATTATTGCTAGACTTATTGCTATTTTTATTGGGATTGAAAATATTAAATTATTTACTTTCAAAAAAATTTCTTTAATTCTTCCAAAAAGTAAAGAAAAATTTATTCAAAGAGTAAAAAATTTAAGTTTGGCAAAATCTAATTTAACTTTAATTTTCGGTACGACAATTATTGCTGCTACTGTAAATATCTAGAATTTTTATGCACTTTTGGTTTCCCAATGGTTTATGCTCGAATTTTAACTTTTAAAAATTTACCTTCTTTAAATATTCTTAATTTAAATTTTTATAATTTAGTTTATGTTATTCTTTTTTATTATTTTAATTTCTGCCTTTACTTTGGGAAAAAACTTTCTCTCAAATTTTGGTAAAAAAGATTAAAACTTGTTTCAGGTTTTATGATTTTATTTTTAGGTCT
>CBEVQU010000008.1:0-25528 GCA_965552115.1 uncultured bacterium
ATATGAGTTGGTAAATTCACAATTCTTTTAGCTATTTCTTCTGCTTTAGGGCAACTTCCAAAAGAATATCTCATTTTTTCTTGATCAGTATCTGGAGGAACAATAGGAGTTTTCCTCCAACCGTCATCTAAAAGAATTTTTTCTTTTCTCGCTTTCTTTAAAATTTCATCTGTATTTTCATTCACTAAAATGGGAAATCTCATAAAAACTCTTTTTGTATTTTTTATTCCTTTTTGAAATTCAAATTTTCCTTTTAGGTTTTCAATATATATTTTAGCAATTTTTTCTCTATGATTGTTGAATTTTTCTAATTTTTGGAATTGATTCAAAGCTAGAGAAGCTAAAGCTGAAGGCAACTTTTTAGGAAAATAAGAAGGGATTTCACCTTTTTTTTCTTTTTTATGAACTGCTTTAGATAAAATTTTTGACACTTGAAAAATATTTAAGATAATTTTTCCTAAAGAAGGAACTCGATAAAGAGGTAAAATTAAATAATTTGTCAAAATAGGATGTAATAATTGCTGGAATATCCAAAAATTAGAAGGGAAATCATATTTTCTTTGAAACTCTCTTATTTTTTTTGCTATTTTTCTATCTGAGGTTACTGCCATTCCTCCATAAACAGAAGATATTATTTTATCTCTCGAAAAACTAAAGAAAGCCACTTTCCCAAAAGTGCCCACTTTCTTTCCTTTATATTCTGCTCCTAAAGAATGAGCGCAATCTTCAATTAAAATAAGATTGTATTTTTTACAAATTTTCAAAATCTCTTCTATTTTGGCAGGTTGACCAAAAGTATGTTGAACCATCACTGCTTTACTTTTTTTTGTGATTTTTCTTTCTAAATCTTTGGGAGATAGATTAAAAGTTTCATCACAATCTACAAAAACAGGTTTCAATTTAAAATGTAATATTGGATTTACAGCTGCATTACATGTGAAAGCTTGAAGCAAAATTTCATCCCCTTCTTTTAAATTCAAAGATTTTAAAATAGATATGAAAGCAGACCTTCCACTATTGAAAGATATAGCTTCTTTTACTCCTAAAAATTTCTTAAATTTCTCTTCTAATTCTTTAATTTCTTTTCCTTCTTTCCAATTTCTGAAAGAAAATAATAATTTAAAACACAAAGAAATATCATCTTTTTCTGTATTAGGAGACAAAGAAATTAAAATAGGTTTTTGAAATATTTTTGACATTTCAAGAAAACTAATAGGTCCTTTCTTTTATTTCTAACAAATCTAAGAGCTTTCCTGGCACCCTACTTTCTAATAGAATAATATCTTCTTTTCCAGAATATTTTTTTATTTTTTTGAATATTTTCTCAGAATCTTGTAAAAATATCACCTTTTCTTTAGCTTCTTTTTTCAAAAAAGGGAAACATTCTTTGGTAGTAATTATTGCTAAATCGCAAATCTCTCTTATTTTTTGGGAAATATTTTTATGAACTCTTTCTGAAGCCTCTCCTAGTTCAATCAAACAAGGCATAACAATTACTTTTTTTCCTCTCCATAATTTCAGATATTCTAAATGAGATATTACTCCATTTGGATTTGCTGAATAAGTAGCATCTATTATATTTAATTTACTTTTTGTCTTAATTAATTTCATAGCTCCGGGTAAGGGCTTAATTTTTTGACAAGCTTTCGATATTTCTTTTAAATTCATTCCTAACTCTTTAGCTACTAAAATTGCCATCAAAATGTTTTCGATCCAAAATTCTCCTAATAAATTAATTTTAAAATTTACAGAATCTATTTTAAAAGAAAGAAACTCTTTCTTTACCTCAATATTCTGAGCTTTAATATCTTTTCCTGCTAATTTCTTTTTAAGATTAACTTTTTGATAAAGCTCTCTACAATATTTATTGTTTCCATTTAAAACAACAAAACCTTCTTTAGGCAAAGATTCAATTAGTTCTTTCCCTCCTTCAGCTGAAAGTAAATTTTCCATCGATCCAAAAACAGCTAAATGTTGTTCATTCACTCCTGTTATAATCCCAATTTTAGGTCTCGCAATTTCACAAAGCAATTTTATTCCTCCTTTATTATAAGCTCCCATTTCACAAACAAAAATTTGATGCTCTTTCTTTAAATCGTTTAATATACATTGAGATATTCCTACTTCAGAATTTTGATGTTTTTTTGTTTTTAAAACATTAAATTTTTGAGATAAAATTTCAGCTAAAAATTCTTTAGTAGAAGTTTTCCCGTAAGAGCCTGTAATCCCTATTACTAAGAGATCTTTAAATTTTTCTCTTTTCTTTTTTGCTTTTTCAATAAGTCTTTTTCTCCAAAAAAGAGTAACAGGTTGAAAAGATAAAACTAAACCTGAAAAAAACAAAGGAGCAAAAATATCTAAAAATAACAAGGAAAAATAGTATTTTGCTCCATTCAATCTTACCAAATAATAAAGAATTAAAAATTCTAAAAAAATACCACAAATTAAAATTAAAAAAGTTTTCTTTGTTAAAACAGGAACCTTTAGACTTTTAAACAAAATCTGTTTTAAAACAAAAATGCTTTCTAAAAGAAAAACTAAAACTAAAAAATATAAGAAAAAAGAAAAATAGTAAACTATTCCCCCTAATAAAAAAAGTTTTAAAATTAACAATTTATTTAAAATGAGTTTTTTTCCTTTTTCTGTTTGGAAATGAGCTTTAAATCTCCCAAAATGATATTCTTTTAATTGCCAAAGCCAACTCCAAAAGAAGAGTTTTTTAGTAAAAATTAAAAGCCATAAAATAGAAATTAAAGCTTTCATACACTTTTAATAAAATTTAAGATTTTTTCTGATAAAAGAACTGGATTTTCTAAGTGAGGAATATGAGAAATATTTTTTAAAATTTCCAATTTGGAATTTTTTATTTTTTCTTTCATTAAATAAGCATCAGATAAAGGAGTGATTTTATCTTTTTCACCCCACAGAATTAATGTCTTCACTTTTATTTTATCTAAAAAAGGGGTTAAATCTTCTGAAATTATATTTTTAAAAGTTTCTCTTAAATTTCCTTTTGTTTTCAAATAGTCTGTTTTTCTTAAAATAAATTTGTAAAAAAACTTTCTAAATAAAGAGAAACCCGGAAGGAAAGAAAAAGCTTTAAATTTTCGAAAAAATTTTAGAAAAAAAGGTTCTTTTCTTTTAATTCCCGCCGAAGATATTAAAATTAATCCTTCTAATTTTTTTGGAAACTTTGTTGCAAATTTAATAGCTATTCTCCCTCCGAAAGAATGGCCCAGTAAAAAAAATTTCTCTTTTTTTTGAGAGAAATTAAAAAACCAATTAACATAATCATCTAAATTCCAAACTCTTTCTAAATCTTCTTTAAAACCTGGAATATCTGGAATTATTACTTCTATCTTATTTTCTTCTAATTCCTCTTTTACTTTTTCCCATTTTTCTTTTGAGCTTTGCCATCCATGAAGAATAAATAAAGTCTTCATTTTCTTGGAATTTGTTTAAAGCCTAAATATTTTTGCAAGACCTTTGGAACATCAATCTTTCCATCTTTTCTTTGATAATTCTCTATTATAGCAATCAAAGTCCTTCCAATAGCGAAAGCTGTTGCGTTTAAAGTATGAACGAAAAATAATTCTCCTTTTTTATTACGATATCTAATATTTAACCTTCTTGATTGAAAATCTGTACAATTTGAAGCAGAATGAGTTTCACGATATTCTTTCCTTGAAGGAAAATAACATTCTATATCAAAGGTAGCAGCTGAAGGTCTTGAAAGATCTCCTGTGCAAATTTGAACGACTCTATAAGGAATTTCTAATAATTTTAATAATCTTTCTTGAAAAGAAACTAAAAAAGACAATTCTCTTTGAGAATTTTCAGGCTTTACAAAAGAAAACAACTCCAATTTATCAAATTGATGAACTCTAAAAATACCCCAACTTTCCTTTCCATAAGAACCTGCTTCTTCTCTAAAACAAGATGAAAATCCTATATATCTTTTTGGTAGTTCTTTTTCTTTGAAAATTTCATCTTTATGAAGAGGACCAATAGATTGTTCTGCTGTTCCTACTAAAAAAAGCTCATCTTTTTCTAAATAATATCTTTCAGCTAAATCTTCTGGAGTATCAATATATCCCATTCCTTTCATTATTTCTTCTCGAACTAAAACAGGTGGAATAATAGGTATAAAATTTTCTTTCTGAGCCTCTTCCATCGCTAAATTAACTAAAGCAAATTCTAATAAAACTGCTTCATTTTTTAAATAACAAAACCTTGTTCCAGAAACTTTACTTGCTCTTTTAATATCAATGAGATCCCACTTTTGGGCAATCTCTAAATAATCTTTGGGTTTGAATTTAAATTTTTTTAGCTCTCCTACTCTTTTAATTTCAACATTATCTTTTTCATCCTTTCCAAAAGGAACATCATCTAAAGGAAGATTGCAAAGAGAATATAAAAGATCATTTAATTCTTTCTCAATTTTTTCAAAATCTTTTTCTAATAGCTTTATTTTTTCCTTTATTTTTCTGGCTTTTTTTATATTCTTTTTCCCTATCTTTTTCTTTTCAGCTCTTAATTTTTCTATTTTGCTTAAAAGTTTTCTCTTTTTTTCATCTAATCTCAGAATTTTTTCTACATTTACCTTTTCTCCTTTTCTTTCACATCCTTTTTTTACTTTTTCTGGATTTTCTCTAATAAATTTAATATCTAACATATTTTTATTTTGGTCTCATTGTAGGAAATAAAATTACTTCTCTTAAAGAATGGGAATTAGTCAAAATAACAATTAATCTATCTATTCCCATCCCAAAACCTGCAGCAGGTGGCATTCCATATTCTAAAGCTTCTATAAAATCTTTGTCCATTCTTTGAGCCTCTTTGAAACCTTCTTTATACATTTTTTCTTGTTCTTTGAACCTTTTTCTTTGTTCAATGGGATCGTTCAATTCAGAAAAAGCATTCACTAACTCCCATCCTGCCACTACTAATTGAAAGTTAGCTAGTTTCGTTGGATTTTTCTCTAAAGCTTTAGCCAAAGGAAAGCTCCCAAGAGGATAATGTAATAAAAAGGTAGGTTGCCAAATTTTTGGTCGGCAAACTTTCTTGAAAATCTTATCTGCTATCTCAGCTTTTCCTTCTCCTTTTCCAACTTCAATTCCTAAATTTTCAGCTCTCTTTTTTAACTCATTTATATGAATCTCATTTAAATTTATCTTTGTATGTTTTCTAAAAAATTGCTCATATTCTATCCTTTTGAAAGGAGGAGTAAAATCAATGGTTTTTCCTTTATATTTTATTTTTAATTTTCCGAAAATCTTCTTTAAAATTTCTTTAAACATTTTCTCTGTAAATTTCATCAACATTTTATAATCTGCGAAAGCCCAATAAAATTCAAGAAGGGTAAATTCAGGATTGTGAGATCTATCTATTCCTTCGTTTCTAAAACATTTCCCGATTTCAAAAATTTTTTCAAATCCTCCAACAATTAATCTTTTTAAATGAAGCTCTAAAGAAATTCTCAAATACAAAGGTAAATTGAGAGCATTTAAATAAGTTTTAAAAGGTTTGGCTTTTGCTCCTCCATAAATTACTTGTAAAATGGGAGTTTCTACCTCTAAAAATCCTTCTTTTTCTAAAAAATTTCTTATTTCTCTAATAATTTTTGATCTTAATTCAAATTTTTCTTTTACCTCTTTATTAAAAATCAAATCTAAATATCTCTTTCTAAATCTTTCTTCTACATCTTTCAAACCATGCCACTTTTCCGGCAAAGGTAAGATAGATTTTGAAAGTAATTTAAAATCCATAACCTCTATTGATTTTTCCCCTTTTTTTGTCTTAAACAATACTCCTCTTGTCTCAATAAAATCTCCAATGTCAAAATATTTTAAGAAGATTTGATATTTTTTTTCTCCTACTTTATCTAACTTCAAAACTCCTTGAATTTTCCCTGTACCATCTTCAAAATGAAAAAAAGTAATTTTTCCATGTTCCCTTTTAGATCTTATTCTTCCTACTAAAATAACTTCTTTTTTTTCTCTAGTAAGTTTTGAAAAATTCTCTAAAGCTTCTTTTATTTGATGAGTCCTTTTAGTAAAAATAGGATAACTTTTGTATCCTTCTATTTCAAGCTCTTTTATTTTCTTTATCCTATTTTTTCTTATATCTTTAAGTGCCATATTCTTTTATTTTATTGAAATTTCTTTTAAAGGTCAAAAGGGGATCTAAAAGATCCCCTTTTGAAGGATTTCTCTAGAAAAATCCTTCTATTCTTTGAATTTTCTAGTTAAATCTTCTAAAAATCTAGCTGCTGCTTCCTTTCCTCCCAATCCGAAAGCTAACCCTCCAGCTATCACTAAAAACGCAACCAAACCTGTAAAGAGAGTCATTATAATCTCTTTTGCTATTCCTAGTTGAACTAAAATAGCTACAATTGCAAAAATCCAAATAGCCCATCTAACAATAGCTTCCAGAAAATTGCTGTATTTAATTCCTACTCCTTCTGTAGCTGCTCTTATTATTTTAGGAATATATTCTACTGCGATAACCGCTACCACAAAAATAGCAGCTGCTACTATAACATTTGGCAACCAAGCTACTATTTTCGAAAGAAAAGAAGCAAAAGCAACAAATCCTAAAGTTTCAACTGCAGCTAACAAAAAAGCAATAAAGATCACCCACTTGACAATAGCTCCAATAAAAGCAGAAGGAGAAACTTTCCAACCTGCTTTTTCTAAAGCTGTCTTCCATTTCCCCTGTTCAAAAATTTTATCTAATTTTATCCTCTTTAAGATCTCGCTCACCAATCTTCCGATTCCTAAAGCCACAAACCATCCAATAATAATTATTACAATTGCTCCAATCAATTTTGGTAAAAACTCAACAAATCTATACCAAACTGCTTTCAAAGCATCCATTGTTACTGTATACCAACTTTTAACTACCATTTTATTTTTTTAAAAAATTTGGTTTCTCCGACCTTTATTTTAATTATAACAAAAATAAAAAATCAATAAAAAAATAAAGTCTCAACAATTCAACAATTATAATTGAAATTTTTAATAAAATTTTTTATAAAATAAAAATGATCTTTGAAAAAATAATAAGTTGGATAATAGATCCAAAAAACACAGAAAAACTAGGAGTAATTTTAGTGCTCTTGTTTATGCTTTTTATAATTATAATTGGTTATATATGAAAACTGCCAAAAAGAGGCAGTTTTTTTAAATTTAAAAATTAAACAGATTAGGTGGGTGCGGTAGGATTCGAACCTACGACCTCGTCTTTATCAGAGACGCGCTCTACCCCTGAGCTACGCACCCCTAACTTTAATTTATTTTAATAAAAACTTAAAGAAAGTCAAAAATAAAAAAATCGAGATCTTCTAAGTTGCTCCGAAGGGTCGAGTTTTAAGGTGTCTCGACCAACACCTTAGAAGTTGAAACCCGAATTCAAGATTTCAACTTCTGTCGACCAATTTTTATTAAAGATATGGTCCATCCGCAGGTTCCCCTACGGATACCTTGTTACGACTTCGTCCTGGTCACCGATCTTACCCTCATCCCGAAAAAATCGGGACTTCAGGTACTACCGGCTTCCCTGACGTGACGGGCGGTGAGTACAAGGGTCAAGAACGTATTCATCGCGGCATGTCTGATCCGCGATTACTAGCGATTCCGGCTTCACGAGGGCGAGTTGCAGCCCTCGATCCGAACTGAGACCGGTTTTAAGGGATTAGCTCCGCCTTACGGCTTCGCAACCCGCTGTACCGGCCATTGTAGCATGTGTGCCGCCCAGGGCATAAGGGCCATGCTGATTTGGCGTCGTCCTCTCCTTCCTCCGCATTATCTGCGGCAGTCCCCCATGACACGTAAAACATGGGGCGAGGGTTACGCAGGTTCCCCCATTTAAGGGAGCACCTCACGGCACCTGCTGACGACAACCATGCAGCACCTGTGCCAGTGTCCTTGTGGAGTCCCCAGGTTTCCCCGGGGTTTCACTGGCATGTCAAGCCCTGGTAAGGTTTTTCGGTTATTGTCGAATTAAGCCACATGCTCCACCGCTTGTGTGACCCCCCGTCTATTCCTTTGAGTTTCAACGTTGCCGTCGTACTTCCCAGGCGGGGCACTTAACGCGTTAGCTTCGCCACTGACAGGGTCGACACTGCCAATGGCTAGTGCCCATCGTTTACGGCCAGGACTACCGGGGTATCTAATCCCGTTCGCTCCCCTGGCTTTCGTCCCTCAGCGTCAGGGTCGCCCCAGCTGGCTGCCTTCGCTTTTGGTGTTCCGCACGATATCAACGGATTTCACCCCTACACCGTGCGTTCCGCCAGCCTCTGACGCCCTCTAGTCGAGCAGTATCTCTGGCATCCCAAAGGTTAGGCCGATGGGCTTTAACCAGAGACTTACTCGACCGCCTACGGACCCTTTACGCCCAGTAAATCCGGATAACGCTCGGGGATTCTGTTTTACCGCTGCTGCTGGCACAGAATTAGCCTCCCCTTATTCCTCCACTACCGTCACTCCGCTAAAAGCGGAGTTCCTCGTGGAGAAAAGCGGTTTACAACCCGAAGGCCTTCCTCCCGCACGCGGCGTCGCTGGGTCAGGCTTTCGCCCATTGCCCAAGATTCTCGACTGCTGCCTCCCGTAGGAGTAGGGCCCGTGTCTCAGTGCCCTTGTTGGGGGTCGTGCTCTCACACCCCCTACCCGTCATAGCCTTGGTGAGCCATTACCTCACCAACTAGCTGATAGGCCGCGGGCCGATCCCAGAGCGGAACCTATAAAAATAGGAACCTTTACCCTGAAAAACTTGTGTTTTTCAGGGACCATCGGGTATTAGCCCGAGTTTCCCCGGGTTATCCCCGTCTCTGGGGTTCGTTACCCACGTGTTACTAACCCGTTCGCCGCTCCGTACCTCAAGCCAAAAGGCTCGAGGCCGATCGCTCGACTTGCATGCCTTATCCACGCCGCCAGCGTTCATCCTGGGCCAGGATCAAACCCTCAAAAGAAAAAATTCTTCGGAGCAACTTAGAAAATCTCGATTTTAAAAGATCTTTTCTTTTCTATTTTAAGATTGTAAAAAACTTTGTCAAGTCCCTGTTATTTATTATAGTAAAGTCTCAAATAAAACCCTGAAAGTACCTATGTTAGCCACTTAACATCACTAAGCCAAAAAAATTGAGAATTATCGAAATAGCAAATATCCAAATAATATAGTAGATGAACTTTCTTTTGTTCTTTAGACATCCATATAATTTTCCAAAGATAGCGCCCCAAATAGACCACGTAATTACATATGCTAACGCCATTCCTAAATTCCAAATACAAGAAGAGGGAAAAGAGTTTAAAATCGTACCATACTTCAGATACCAACGAATAGAACTACCAATTAAAAGAGTAAAGGGAAAGGAAAACGGAGTAAACAACCAAAGACTTTGAGAAACAAAAGAAGGTACTGGTTCTTTACAATCGGCTAAAAGAAACAAAAAGGAGGATATCACCGGAAGAAGATAAAAAAACCCAATAAGTAAGCCATAGAGAAATCCTTTTCTCCAATAAGAGAGAGAGTCTCTTCTTCGATAGGAATAAACGAAGAGAGAGATAAAAATTATTAGAAAGGCTGCCAATATTAAAAATTGCCTTATCCAAAATATATTTAATTCTTTTTTAGATCTTCCTTTGCAAAGATACAGCTCATATGGAGTTATTTTTATTTTATTTATAAATTCTGAGCATATTTCCGTGGAATGAAACAGATATTCATCTCTATAAAGACTTCCATCAAGAGCGGGAACACCGTAAATAAGTCCTGCAAATATTGCTCTATAACAATTCTTTCTTTCTTGATCAGGAAGCTTTTCGCACTTATGGAAATCTTTTGGTGCGATAGTTCTTAGGTAACATTTTGACTTATCATTAATGTCAGGTAATTTCGAACATAGAAAAGGATCTGAAATTCTTTTTGCAACATCACTCATACATAAAGTCTTCGCATCACTCTTTGAAATCTTATTACAGACATTTAAATAACAATCAATTTTTTCTTCTTCCTCTATCTCATCGCATTGGATAGTAAAAGTCAATCGGATTAACTTTTGTCGGCAGGCAAATCTCTTAGATGAATCATATATACCATCACATCCAGATATAGAATCTATAAATTTCATACCAATACCACTTTTATAAAGATAGCCATCTACTTTATTTTCACTTTTTTTAGTTCTTATATCATTTATCACCCATATCCCACCTGGACCTTTCCTTACTGGTTGAATAAGTTGAATGATGTATTCTTTCCCGTTATGCTTTACTTCTACTTCAGCCACATAAGTATTGTTATTTTCGTCAAACTCTTTAGCTATCAAGTTAAATTCATCGCTCCTTTTAAATCCAGACAATCTTTTAGCTGTTGACACAGGATCTAGCCTCCAAGACTCAAGTTGGTTATCATACACTCTCTCTTGTATATATTCCAATGTTTCAAAGTTTAAAAAGTCAAAGGGTTTAGTCTCTATGGCCGCAGCTTCTACTCTGCTTCCTAATTTTTCTAAATGTTTTGGATATATAAAAAATCCGCTTACGACAATAGCTAAAATAAAAATAGCAACTATAGCTGAAGATGTAGATATGACTTTATTAAACATATGTTCGAGCAGTATTTCGTTTCATCTTTATGAGCCAGGGAGGAGATTCGAACTCCTGACCTACCGCTTACAAGGCGGTTGCTCTACCGCTGAGCTACCCTGGCTTTATTTTTTTATTTTATCCCAATAATCATCTTCTTCCAATTGTTCTTTTTCTTTTTTGTTTTCTTTTTTTAGTCTTTTAAGAAGAATTGAAATGAAATTTTCTATCTTCAAAATATAAATTTTTAATTTCCAAAGAAATTTTTCTAAAATTTTTCTCCAAGAAAAGTTCTTTATCTTCTCAACTATTTTTTTGCCTATTTTTTTTATTATAAAAACTTCTTCTTTTTCTTCTATTGTCTCTTTTGGTAATTCCAACAGAATAGGAATCTTTCTAATTAAAATTGCACATATTCCTCCAAAACTCAAAATTAAAATTATCTTATTTATTAGAATTACCATATTAAATTTCGTATCTTACAAATCTTTCTATTTTTATATTCTCTCCAAGCAATCTTATATATTCTGATATCAGATCTTCAATTGTTCGATCTTCATCTTTTATCCATTTTTGACTCAAAAGAGAAATTTCTTTTTTATATTTGGATAATTTATTTTCCACAATTTCTTCTATTAATTTCTCAGGTTTCCCTAAATCTTTTAATTGTTCTTTATAAATCTTTCTCTCTCCATCTAAAAATTCTTCTGGAATATCTTCTTCTTTCAAAAAGAGAGGATTCATAGCAGCTATTTGAAGACAAATTTCATGAGCTAAATTCTGAAATTCTTTAGACCGAGCAACAAAATCAGATTCGCATCTTAAATCTAACAGAACCCCAACTTTCTTATTAGAATGTACATATGAATGAATTATTCCTTCTCCTGTTTCTCTTTTGGATTTCTTTTGAGCAAATTCTTTTCCTTTCTTTCTTAAAATAATCTTTGCTTTGTCGATATCTCCACCTGCTTCTTCTAGAGCCTTTTTACACTCTGTAATAGAAATTCCTGTCTCTTTTCTTAATTGTTTTAGTTTTTTTAAATCTACCATATTATTTTTTTTCTTCTAAGATTACTTCTTTAACTTTATTTAAAATATACTTTAAAGAAGAAAGAGAGGTATCATTAGCTGGAATTGGGAAATCTATTTGAGTAGGATCTGAGTTTGTATCTAAAATAGCTATTATTTTAATTCCTTTCTTCTTTGCCTCTTTCACACAAAACCTCTCTTTGGTAGGATCTACTATAAAAACTGCATCAGGTAATTTTTCTAATTTTTTTAATCCTCCGAACTTTTCTTTTAACCTTTCTATTTCTTTTTCAAACAAAGCTCTTTCTTTTTTAGTATATTTATCAAACTCTCCTTTCTTTTCTTTTTCTTCTAATTCCTTTAATCTCTCTATCCTTTTTAAAATATTCTCAAAATTAGTAAAAAGTCCTCCTATCCATCTCTCTACTACATAAGGAAATTCACATTCTTTTGCTATTTCTTTAACTATTTCTTTAGCGGGTATTTTTGTTCCTACAAAAAGAATCGTTTTTCCTTCCGAAACTAATTGTTTAATGAATTCAAGTGCCTCTTTTAACTTTTTCTTAGTCTCTCTTAAATCTATTATATGAATTCTTCCTCTCATCCCCAACACATATTCTTTCATTTTTGGATGTAAATGAGAAGTTAATCTTCCAAACTGAACACCTGCCTTTATCATCTCTTCAATTTCAGAGTCTAAAAATTCCTCTCTAAAAAATTTGGTTGTTTTTGTTTTTTCTATCATATATTTTAATGTATATCATATTAAATTAAGATTATCAACAATTTGAGAAAAATAAAAAAAACCGCTGAAATATCTCCAGCGGAAAATTTTTATCCTAAAAGATCAACTAAATAAAGGAAGAAACACTAGACTAACTATTGACATCAATTTTATTAAAATATTCAAAGAAGGTCCAGCTGTATCTTTACAAGGATCTCCAACAGTATCACCAATCACAGCTGATTTATGAGCAAAACTTCCCTTTCCCCCAAAATTTCCAGCTTCAATAAATTTTTTCGCATTATCCCAAGCTCCCCCAGCATTTGCAAGAAATATAGCAAGTAAAAAGCCGGTAATTGTAGCTCCAGCTAACAGTCCAATTAATGCTTCAATTTCCCATATACCAACGATTATTGGCACAAATACTGCTATCGAAGATGGTAAAACCATTTCTTTCAAAGCTCCTTTTGTTGCTATTCTTACACACCTTTCATAATTTGGTTGACCCTTCCCTTCCAATATTTTATATTCTCTAAATTGTCTCCTGACTTCTCCAACCATTTTACTTGCTGCTTTTCCAACAGCCCCTATTGTAAGAGCTGAAAAAATGAAAGGAAGCATTGCTCCAATAAATATTCCAGAAAGTAAGTAGGGGGAGGTTAACTTTAAATCCAAATTAACGAATTCTTTTGCTTTTTCTGTAAATGTAAAAAGTAATGCCAAAGCTGTTATAGCTGCAGATCCTATTGCAAAACCTTTTCCCATTGCAGCTGTCGTATTTCCTACCGCATCTAAAGCTTCAGTTCTTCTTCTAACTTTTTCACCTAAATTAGCCATTTCCGCTATACCAGCTGCATTATCTGCTACAGGCCCATAACAATCCGTTGCTAAAGAAATACCAAGCGTCGCAAGCATTCCTACTGCTGCCATAGATATACCATAAAATTGTGACAGTTCATATGCTAGAATCATTGCAATACATGTCGAAACAATTGGAACAGCTGTACTAAGCATCCCAATTGATATTCCTTGCAATATATCTGTTGCAGCTCCTGTTTGGGCTGCTTTTGCGATGCTTTGGGAAGGTTTTTTTTGCTCTGAAGTAAAATATTCTGTAGATATCCCAATTATCAGCCCATCTATTAATCCAACTAATGTTGCAAAAAATGGTTCATATCTTCCTATAATGAAATGAGTTGCAATAAATGCTAAAATAGAGAAAATAATTGCAGAACCAAATAATCCATTTCTCATCGCCGAATATAAATTTTTCCCTCTAATAAATATCATAGCGATTATAGAAGCAAATATTCCAAGGCTTGCTATAATTATCGGATATAAACTTGCATATGCATAAGTAACTAATCCAGCTAAAGTAATAGCAGATATTATTGAATCAACATAAGACTCAAACAAATCTGCACCCATTCCAGCAACATCTCCAACATTATCGCCTACATTATCAGCTATAACTGCAGGATTACGAGGGTCATCTTCTGGAATTCCTTCTTCTACTTTTCCAACTAAATCAGCTCCAACATCAGCAGATTTTGTATATATCCCTCCCCCTACTCTTGCAAATAAAGCTATACTACTTGCTCCAAACCCAAATCCAAAAAGAACACTAGGATTTTTGAAAATATAAAAAATTGAAACTCCAATTATTCCCAAGCCTACAACAGTAAGTCCCATTACTGCACCAGAAGAAAAAGCAACAAGTAAACCGTTTCTTATTCCTTGTTTAACAGCTTCAGCTGTTCTGGCATTTGCCTTTGTGGCTATTCTCATTCCAACATTTCCCGCTAATGCAGAAAAAAATGCTCCTGTAAGAAAAGCAAAAGATGCCTGCCATGGAAAATCAAGATAAAAACTCGCACCAACCAATACTGTAAACATTACTATCACAAATATCGCAATGATTTTATATTCTTCATGTAAGAAAGCTTTCGCTCCTTTCTCGATAGATGAAGAAATTTCTTTCATTCTTTCGGTCCCTTTTGGTTTTCTCAGAATATACATACTTAACAAAATAGCTATCCCAAGTGCTACAATCCCGCTAATAATTCCTATCTCTAACATCTTCTCCCTCTTTATTTAATTGGAAAAAGCTATTTTAAAAATAACAACTGTTTATTAAAATGTCAAGAATGAAATTTTGAATAACTTGAAAAAAAAGATTTTTTTGATAGAATACAAAAATATGAAAAAAGGAATTCATCCAAAATATTATAAGAAAGCGAAAGTCCAATGTGCCTGTGGAAATGTTTTTGAAGTAGGCTCTACTAAAGAATTCATTCAAATAGAAATTTGTTCTAAATGTCATCCTTTTTATACAGGTAAAGAGAAAATTGTGGATACTTTAGGACAGGTTCAAAAATTCAAAAAAAGACTGGAAAAGAAAACTGCTTTGGAAAAGAAATTAAAGTCAGAAGCTAAAAAGAAAGAAGCTAAAAAGAAGAAAAAATGATTACTGAAACTTCTAATTGGAGAGAAATTACAGAAAAAATTGTAAATCAACTCAGAAAATCTGAGTTGATTTCAAATAAAAAAGAAATTTTAGAAAAAATTTTTAAGAAAGAAGAAGAAATTTATAAACTAGAAAAAGAAATAACCGATCTTAAAGAAGTCTTAAAGAAAGAAAAAGAGAAAGAGTTCGTTTCCCTAGTAAAAGAAGAAATAGAAAAATTAACTACTAAAAAAGAAAATTTAGAAAAAGAGATGGTTGAGTTTTTAAACAAAACAAAAAAAGAAATCCAAAAGGATGACAGCTTTGATCTAAATTCAGTAATTTTAGAAATTAGAGCCGGAACAGGAGGAGAAGAAG
Source organism: uncultured bacterium (assembly GCA_965552115.1). GTDB lineage: Bacteria > Patescibacteriota > Minisyncoccia > Minisyncoccales > CAZLLZ01 > CBEVQU01. The sequence goes on from CBEVQU010000008.1 coordinate 15,164, forward strand.
CTGCTCTCTTTGCCCAAGATCTTTTCAGAATGTATTCAAAATATGCTCAAAAAAAAGGATGGAAAGAGAAAATATTAGATGTAAGAAAAACAGAACTGGGAGGTTATAAAGAGATTATATTTGAATTGTGTGGAAAAAATGTTTTTAAAAAAATGAAAAACGAAGGAGGAGTGCATAGAGTTCAAAGAATTCCTGTTACTGAAAAAGGAGGAAGAATTCATACTTCAACAGCTACAGTCGCAGTTTTACCAAAACCAATAAAAACCCAAATAGAGATAAGACCAGAAGATCTTAAAATTGAATTTTATAGAGCTTCGGGCCCTGGAGGGCAATATGTTAACAAAAGAGAAACAGCAGTTAGAATTCTGCATTTACCAACTGGTATTGTTGTTACTTCTCAAACAGAAAGAAATCAGCTTCAAAATAAAGAAAATGCTTTAAAAATCTTAAAAGCTAAATTGTTAGAAAAAGAGCTTAAAGAAAAAGAAGAAAAAATAAAATCAGAAAGAAGTTCTCAAATTAAAAGAGGAGAGAGAGCTGAAAAGATTAGAACTTATAACTTCCCCCAAAACAGAGTAACAGATCATAGAATAAAAAAGAGCTGGCAAAAGCTTGATAAAATTTTAGAAGGAGATTTAGATTGTATTTTAAATGAATTAGAAAAAAGACTCCCTTAAATTTTTATTCTATAGCTTCTATATCTTTTTGATATTTTTGAGCTAATCTCATCACAGAATTTCCATAAAATTCTTCATATTTTTTCCAAGAAGAACCAGAAAAATATCTCATGGCAGCTAACCACTCATCTCTTTGTCCTCCTAACTCTTTAAGATAAATTCCTGTCATTAAGAAAGCATCTTTTATTTCCCAAGGATCAGGCTCTTTTCCTAAAATAGCTTTTGCTTTATCTTTGTAAAGCGCCCAAGTAGAAGGAATAAATTGACCAGGACCCATCGCTCCTCCCCAACCATACTTCATTGGACAGGAAACTAAAGTATTAAAAGGATCTCTCCCTAAATTTTTTGTTATTTGAAGAAAATAAGGGACATCCCTAGAAGGGTTCATCACCCTCTCTATTTCTTTTCCTGTTTTTGCTACCACACCTTTCCCTGTTTTTACATCTTTTAAATAACATTGACCAACATTTTTTCCTATATTCGATTCTTGAGTCAAAATAGCTAGTAAAAAAGCAGGTCTAATCCCGGTAATTTTTTCAACATATTTTGCTAACTCAACAGCCTCTCCAAAAGTAGGAGCTTTACTCACACCTATCAATTCAAAAATTCTAGCTCTTATTTCAGCTGCTTTTTGTTGAGTTTCTTTTAAATATGCTTGATATTGAGCTTCTTTCCCTTTTGTTTTATACAAGAGATATTCTTTTTCTTTCTTTATTTCTTCAGATCTTTGTTTTTGAAGAAGTTGAATTAAAAGTTGATTTTCTAAATCTTCTTTTTCTCGATCCAAAGCTTCCTTTTGATTCTCTAAAATCTTTTTTAAATGTTTTATATCTTTTAAAAGTTCTTTGTTCTTTTCACTCAAAGATTGAAGAGCTATTAAATTGTTGAAAAAATCCGATATTTTATTTTCAGATAAAAGAATCTCTAAAGGGGTTTTTTGATCTTCTTCATATATCTTTCTTAAAATTTCAGTTAATTTTTCTTTCTTTTTCTCTATCTCTTGAGAAGTTTTCTGAATAGAATTTTCAGTATCGGAGATCTGTAAAGTTAAATCTTTAATAACTAAATTCCCTTGGTATATCTTATAGCTTAAATTTTCTATCTCTTTTTTTAAAGAATAAATTTTATTTTGAAGAGTCTTTTTTTCAGCCTGGGTTTTTGAAAGATCTGCTTCGATTTGTTTACTTTTTTGATTAAAATATTTCTCACAATCTTCTAATAATTTCCTACATTCTGATTTAGAAAGTACTTCACATTTTTGCTCTATTTCCTCTAAATTTTCACAAAGAAAAGAAAGATCATCTTTTGCAAAAATTTTTATCTCTTTCAAAAAAGAAAGAGAAAAGAAAAAAATTAGAAAAAAGATAAAAATTTCAACTTTTTTAAAATTTGAGTTCATAGACTTTTATTCTTTTTTCTCCTCTTTCTCTTCTTTTTCTTCCTCTCTTTTTTCTTCTTTTTCACCAACTTCTTCTGCTGCTACTACTTCTTCTTTAACCTCCTCTTCTTTTTCTTCTTCTGGAGGAGTAACGACAGCTATTACTTCCTCGGGTTTCCTCAAAACTTTTACTCCTTTGGGCACTTTCAGATCTTTGACTAAAATAGCATCATCAAAAGTTTTTAATTTGGAGATATCTACTTCTATTTCATGAGGTAAATCTTGAGGTAAAGCTTCTACTTCAATTTCAGAAATTTCTTTAATTAAAATCCCTCCCAAATTCTTTACCGCTGGAGCTTCACCTTTGAAAATTATAGGTATAGTAGTCTCTATTTTTTCTTTAAGAGATGGTTTAAAGAAATCAATATGGATGATTTTATCTGTTAGAGGATCTTTTTGAAAGTCATGAATTAATACTTTATATTCTTTGTCTTCTACTTTTAAAGTAAGTAAAGTACTTTCCCCTACTTCTTTAAATGCTCTTTCAAATTCTTTTTCATCTACTTTCAAAGGAATATTCTCTTTTATTCCCTCTCCATATAAAATAGCCGGAATTTTACCTTCCTTTCTTAATTTCTTATTTTTTCTTCCAAAAACCTCTCTTTTTTGGGCTGAAATCGTTATCATAATTAAGACTCTATCTCTATAGCTTCAGCTGGACAGATATCTTTGGCTTCTCTGGCACATCCTGGATCTTCTATCTCCAAAATTTCCTTTTCTCCTTCTACTTTAGCGTCTTTTAAATGAGACTTTCCTTCTTTTAATTCGAAAAGTTTTGGGCAAACACTCTCACAAGAACCACACCCTATGCATTTTTCTTTATTTAAAATTACCTTCATATTTTTTATTTTTTCTTTCTTATTTTAAATTTTTTATCTAAATCTTTCAAGATTTTCACAATTCCTCCATATTCTAACTCAGAAAAAGGCAACATAGAAGCTCCAAAAAATCCTTGTCTTCTTATTTCCTCTGCTTTTTGAGATACCTTATTCCTTACCCAATCCCAGAAAGGATGATCAAAGCAATCTACAGCTTCTGTTAGTTTCCCTTCTTTTACACAAAACGCTTGACAAGAGACTACAGGAGGACCATCAAAAAAGGAAATAGTGGAATTCCTTTTTACAGGAAGTAAAGGCCCCCAATGCGAACCTCTCATAAATCCTGCTACATAAGGACCTAAAGCAAAAGGCTGAAGAATTTCTCCAGTAGCAGGGAAATTTTTTTGAGTTCTAACCAACATCACTGGATCATCTTTTCCTACATATTTTCCTGCGATATTATGCAATCTAGTAGTTGAAGCAGAAACCACTTGTTCTCCTGTTTCACGCGAAAAAATGCTTTCTATTACAAATCTTTCTGGATCTCTTAAAAGAGCTGCAATTTCATAAATTTCTTCTGGAGCTACCAATTCTATCACTCTGTCAGCTTTTGTATAAGAAACATCCATTATCACAAATTTAAATCCTTTTTTTAATTTAGGGCTTAAAAGCAATCCTGAACAATACATTGGATCTGCAAAAGCTAAATACAAAGGTAAATTAAAAGCTCCGGGGTCTGTTTTGTCTGCAGCAAAAAATAAAAAGGGTTCAGCTGGCCTTTCCTCAAATTCTAATTCAGCTACAGCAGGCCCCATTCCTTTTACATTTCCAGAAAAACTCTCTTTTAAGAGATCTTGACCCGCTCCATATAATCCCTGTTCTTTAGCAATCTTTGTCCCTTCACAGAAAGCATCCCAGCAAAGCTTGTGAATTCCTTCAGAAAGTAATCCTTCTCTATGAGTAGTTAAAATAGCAATATCATCTCCTGTATGAGATATAAAATAATCTATTATCTTTCCTCTTGCTTTTGCTTCTTTTATATAATTTTCTATCGCTTTAATAACCTCTTCAGAAGGCTTTATATGCCCTCCTATACTTCCTATATCAGCTTTTATAACTGAGATTGTTATTTTGGCCATATTTTTATTTTAATTTACTTAATTTTAAAATTGTTTTAATGACTGTATCAGGATTCAATGAAATAGATTCTATTCCCTCTTTCATTAAAAAGTAAGCAAACTCTGGAAAGTCTGAGGGGGCTTGTCCACAGATTCCACAATACTTTTTTCTTTTTTTACAAAGATTTATTACTTTTTTTACCATTTTCTTTATAGTAGGATCTCTCTCATCTCCTATATAAGATATTTTAGCGTTATCTCTATCTAACCCTAAAGTCAATTGAGTCAAGTCATTTGAGCCGATTGACATTCCATCAAAAATGTCTAAAAATTTATCAGCCAATATTACATTCGAAGGAACTTCACACATCACAATTACTTTCAATCCGTCTTTTCCCTTCTTTAGACCAAATTTTTTCATCAACTCTATTACTTCTTTTCCCTCTTTCACTGTTCTACAAAAAGGAACCATCACCCAAATATTTTTTAAGCCAAAAATTTCTCTTGCTTTTTTAATAGCCTGACATTCCATCCAGAAAGCAGGTTGAAATTCTTTATCTAAATATCTACAAGCTCCTCTAAATCCCAGCATAGGATTTGATTCTTCTCCTTCAAATAAATACCCTCCAATTAAATTTCTATATTCATTTGTCTTAAAATCAGATAATCTAACTATAACTGGTTTAGGATAGAAAGCTGAAGCTATCTGAGAAATTCCTTCTGCTAACTTATCTATGAAGAACTGCTTTTTATCTTTATATCCTAAAGTCAATCTTTCAATTTTTTTCTTTACTTTTCGATCTCTCAATCTTTTAAAATGATACAAAGCTAAAGGATGAATCCTGATTTTTTCAGCTAAAATAAATTCAATTCTTGCCAAACCTACTCCTTCAACTGGTAAAAAAGAATATTTGAAAGCAACTTCTGGCGCTCCAATATTCAGCATTATATTAGTTTTTAATTTAGGGAGTTTCTTTAAATTGTATTCTTTCACTTTATAAGGAATTTTCCCTGAAAATATTTTCCCAGTACTCCCTGAACTACAGTCTACTGTAACAAAATCTCCGTTTTTTAAAATTTTGGTTGCTTTTCCTGTGCCTACAACAGAAGGAATACCAAGCTCTCTTCCTACTATCGCCGCATGACAAGTCCTACCACCTTCATCTGTTACGATAGCTGAAGCTATTCTCATTATAGGAACCCAATCAGGATCTGTCATTTTAGTAACCAAAACTTCTCCTTTCTTAAATTGAGGAATCTTTGAAACATTTTCTATTATATGAACTTTTCCTTCTCCGATTTTACTCCCTATCGCTATTCCGGTCAAAATTGGTTTTTTTGTTGTCTTTAGTTGGTATTCTCTATAAACTTTAAATTCTTTTGGTGTAAATACTGTTTCAGGCCTTGATTGAACAATAAATAATTCCCCTGTTTTTCCATCTTTTGCCCACTCAATATCTTGAGGAATGCCATAATGTTTCTCTATTAAAAGAGCCCATTTTGATAACTTTAGAATTTCTTCATCCTTTAAAGAAAATTTTAATTGATCTTTTTTAGGAACTTTTACCTCTTTTAAACCTCCTTCCTTTTTATAAATAAATTTCCTATCTTTCTTTCCAAGTTTTTTCGTAATGATAGCTTTAAATCCTTTTTCTAAAGTGTTTTTGAAAACGCAAAATTCATCTGGTGTTACCTTTCCTTTGACAATCATCTCCCCTACTCCATAAATGGAATTTATCAAAATTACATTTTTGAAACCTGTTTCTGTATCTAAAGTAAACATTACCCCAGAAGAGGCTAAATCAGACCTGACCATTTTTTGAACTCCCACAGATAAAGCAAATTTTAATTGAGAAACATTTTTTTCTTCTCTATAAGCTATAACTCTATCATTAAAAGCTGAAGCAAAGCATTTTTTGATAAATTTTAAAAGATTTTTCTCTCCTCTTACATTTAAAAAAGTCTCAAATTGACCAGCGAAACTCATTGTTGGAGCGTCTTCTGCCACTCCTGAAGACCTAACTGCTACCTCCACATTTTCTTGAAAATACTTTTTAGATAATTTTTTATAAGCTAAGATTATCTCTTTTTCTAAATTTTTTGGAAAAACACCCCTTAAAATCAAATCTCTAGCTTTCTTTCCTGTTTCTCTCAAACTTTCAAGAGAACTTGGATTAAATTTTTTAAAGATCTCTTTTAATTTTTTATCTATTTCATTAAATTTCAAAAACTCCCAATAAACTTTGGTCGTCAAAGCGAAACCATCTGGGATTTTTACTCCTTTTTTTGAAAGTAAAGAAAGCATCTCCCCCAGAGAAGCATTTTTCCCTCCTACTAATGGAACATCTTTTTTTGAGATATCTTTATAAAAAAGAATGTATTTTTCCTTTCTCATTTTCCAAAACACCAATTAAAGTCAGCGTTCCCAATGTTCATGTCTCCTTGGTCGGTAGATTTTCTTCCGTAAAGATTTTTGTATTCTTGAGTCTCAAATTTATTAATGGAGACAGCTGGTCCTGATCCACAGTCTGAAACATTAGGATCATAAGCATAAAAGAAAAAATCACTTGAGTTGCAACCGCTATCGCAAGTGCAATTTAAAAGAGGGTCTTTTGGAATTTCATTTAAAAAAGGAGAGAGAGCATCTTCTAAATCATCTGAATCTCCAGGAAATTCATCTTGAGGAACAATACATTGAGCAGAAAAATTTGGATAAGATCCATATTTTGTGTGATACATTTCAATAGCTGTGATAATTTGGTGAATGTGAGCTAATCTTTGAGCATCTCTTGCTTTAGCTCTTATTTTAGTGACGTAAGCTGAAACTCCTAAAATCAAAAGAGAAATAATAGCTACTACTACTAATAATTCAACTAAAGTGAAAGCTTTTTTATTTCTCATATTTTTATTTAATTTTCAATATTTTTTTAATTTTCTCGACGCTTTCTGGATTAGCTAATGTAGAAAGATCTCCTAAACTTTCTCCAGTAAACAATCTTCTCAAAATTCTTCTCATTATTTTCCCTGACCTTGTTTTTGGGAGATCTTCCACTACAAAAACTTCCTTTGGAAGAGCTATTGGCCCTATTTCCTTTCTTACTTTTAATATCACCTCTTCTTTTATTTTTTGAGGAGATTTCTTTCCTTTTTGAACAACAAAAACTACAGGCACTTCTCCTTTTATTTCGTCTGGTTTTCCAACAACTGCACACTCTGTAATCTCTTCTAGTTTACAAATGGCAGATTCTAATTCTCCTGTAGTTAACCTATGTCCCGCCACTTTTATTACATCATCAACTCTTCCTACAATTCTTATTAATCCTTTTTTATCTCTTAAAGCTCCATCTGAAGTGAAATAAATTTCTTTTCCATATTGAGACCAGTAAGTATTTAAATATTTCTTTGGATTTTTATATATTCCTCTCAAAAGCCCAGGAGAAAAAGGAGGAAGTAAAACTAAATTACCTTCTTTTCCTGAAGGACATCTCTTTCCTTTTTCATCTAAAATCTCTGCTCTAATTGGAGGTAAAGGTAAACCAGTAAAGGAAGGTCTAAAAGGTCCAATTCCAGGTAAAGAGGTAATTAAAATTCCTCCAGTTTCGGTTTGCCACCAAGTATCAACGATTGGACATTTACCTTTTCCAACTTCTTTAAAAAACCACTTCCAAGTTGCCACATCTATCGGTTCTCCTACAGAGCCTAATATTCTTAAAGTTTTAAAAGTATATTTTTTCAAAATTTCTTTTCCGTATTTCACAAACATTCTGATGGCTGTAGGAGCTGTATAAAAAACAGTTACTCCATATTTTTCAATGATTTGAGCCCACCTATCAGGCGTGGGGAAATCCGGCGCTCCTTCAAAGATAATAAAAGTTATTCCATTTAAAAGAGGTGAATAACAACTATAAGTGTGACCGGTTATCCATCCCATATCAGAAGTTGACCAGAAAATATCGTCTTCTTTCCAATCGAAAATCCATTTTCCTGTCCAAAGAGCTTGGACAGCATATCCTCCGCAAGTATGTAAGCATCCTTTTGGCCTACCAGTAGAACCTGAAGTATAAAGAATGAACAATAAATCTTCGCTATCTAAAATTTGAGGAGGGCAAAAATCACTTTCATTTTCTATTAAATCTTCATAATAAACATCTCTTCCTTTTTTAAAAGGAATTTTATTTCCAATTCTTTTAACCACAATTACTTTTTTGACTTTCGTTCCTTTAATACCTTCATCAGCTGATTTTTTTAAATTGATAATCTTCCCTCTTCTAAAATATCCGTCAGCTGTAATTAAAATTTTAGCTTCTGTCTCTTGAAGTCTTATTTTAAGAGCTTGGGGAGAGAAAGCTGAAAAAACCACAGAATGAACAGCTCCAATTCTAGCTGTGGCTAACATTGAAATAATAACTTCAGGAATCATAGGTAAATAAATTCCTACTCTATCTCCTTTTTTCACTCCTAATTTCTTTAAAGCATTAGCAAGCTGATTAACTTTTCTATAAAGATCATAATAAGTTAAATATCTTTCTCTCTCCTCAATAGGTTCTGGAACCCAAATTAAAGCTACTTTATTTTTTCTTTCTTTTAAATTTTTCTCAAGACAGCTTTCTGTAATATTTAATTTTCCTCCTATAAACCATTTGAAATAAGGAGGTTTATGTTCAAAAACTTTTCTCCATTTCTTTCTCCAAACAATATCTCCAGCTAATTTTTCCCAAAATAAAAGAGGATTTTTACTAGCTTTCTTGTATATCTTTTTATCTTTTAGATTAGCTTTTTCTCTTAATTCCTTTGAAGGATAAAAATAATTTCCCTTTTTAATCATATTCATTTTTTATTTTTTTCTTTTTTCTATTATAACAAATTCAAAACCATCTCAAAATAAAAAAAGCCTAACAAAGCTTCCCAATCTGCCATAATATCAATAGTAATTTATTAATTTGCGACCTCAGCGATTATAAGTAATATATCCGGTTAAACGAAGCCGGTAGGACCGATTTAGAAAATTTATGAGCTGAGCATTCCCGTTTAACCCGTGTTATCTGACCTGTAGGAGCGACAGCAACTGAGAGTGTACCGTAGCAAGGATACGAATTATCCGCAGCGTTGAACAAGGGTGCCCTATTTTTCTAACATTAACATATCAAAAGATTTAGTTTCAATACAAGTTTCTTTGATGCCTAATTTATCAAAAATTTCGTGGATTTCCTTTTCATTTTCTCCCTGTAAGCATAGATAATAACCAAGTTTTGAAATAAAAACAATCAAAATTATCACATTGTCTAATTTGTAAAATTTCCTTTTACTTTTTATAACAATTTTTGTCCCTAAAACTTTATCAAGAATGTATCTTAAAGTCTCAACATCATCAATTTCCATCTGTTTAAATTGAAATTTTTTAGACACAGGATCGTGCTCAAAAAATAGCAAGAAATTTCCTGTTTTTGGTAAATGACCTTCTGGATAAATTCCGATCTTCAAGTTTGTTTTTTCTTTTGAATTAAAATAAATATCAGTTGCTTCAACTTCTGAAACAAATTGAGCACCGATATTTTTAATCGAATTTTCTACTTTTTCTAAATCTTCAATTTTTGCTTTGATTTCAATTGTCATAAATTAAGTTGATAAGCTTAATAAAATTATTCAAAGGCCCCTAAACTCAATGTCAGAATAACATCTCGGCCTATACAAGACCTCCCGAAGGGAAATTTTGCAAGCTAAGAAAAATCTTGCATAAGCCGTGTCAAATACTCTGAGTGTAAAAGTCTGAAAGCGCAATAGTGTAAAAATTTCGTTAGAGATCCGTAGAGTTTGCGAGTAGATTTTCTGCATTTCTTTTTAATATTTTAATAGTATTTTTATGATATTCTTCACCATGATGAGAAGCGCATAAATCTTGTAAAATTTTAACCTCAAATCCTAAATCAAAGCCTTCTAATGCTGTTGAAAGAACACATCCATCAGTATCAAAACCACAAATATACAATTTTTTGATTTCGTTATCTTCTAGAAATTTCAAAAATTTTTCTGATTTAAAGGCTGAAAATGACGATTTTGTAAAAACATTATCCTTAGTTACAAATTTCTCTAGCTCGGGAACAATGTCAATATCCGGAGAATCAAACATTTTCTGCCAGTCTAGATATTTTACAAAGTTTGAATCTTTAGAATTCACAAACTTGAAAAATAAAACAAAATCAAATTTATGAGTTTCTACAAAATTTGCAATTTTATTAGGAACCTCTCTCGTAAATTCATTTATGAAAAATTTTTGAACATCGATTATTAAAAGTGCATTCTTCATAGTCTATGTT
>CBEVQU010000009.1:0-25258 GCA_965552115.1 uncultured bacterium
ACTATGATAATAGATACTCACTCTCATTTAAACTTTCAAGCTTTTGAAAAAGATAGAGATAAAATAATTGAAAGTTGTCTAAAAAAGGATATTTGGATGATAAATATAGGAACGAATCTTGAGACTTCAAGAAAGGCAGTAGAGATTGCTGAAAATTATAAGATAGGAATTTTCGCTTCTGTAGGTCTGCATCCTATTCATTTAGAAACAAATTTAGTGAAAATAAAACCAGATAAAAAAGAAACGAAAGAAAAACCACAAGAGAAATTTGATTATGAGAAATATAAAAGATTAGCTCAATCAGAAAAAGTGATAGCTATTGGAGAAGTGGGATTAGATTATTGGCAGAAACCTAAAACAAAAAGAAAACTCTCTTTATTTAAAGAAAAACAAAGAGAGCTTCTTTATTCTCAGTTGAATTTAGCTTGTGAATTAAACTTACCTCTAATTTTTCATTGTAGGCTAGCTTACGATGATTTGTTGAAAATTTTAAAAGAATTTAAAAAATCTATCTCTGGAGTAATTCATTGTTTTACTGGAAAAATTAATTATTTGGAAGAATTTTTAAAAATGGGCTTTTATATAGGTTTTAATGGAATAATTTTTAAAAAAATAGAAGGAATAAATTTTAAAGAACTCATTCAGAAAGCTCCTTTAAATAAAATCTTACTTGAGACAGATTGTCCTTATCTAACTCCTCCAGACTGTAAGAAAGATAGAAACGATCCTACTTGTCTGATTTATATATTAAGGGAAATAGCCAAGATCAAAAAAGAAAAACCAGAAAAAATAGCTGAAATTACTACCCAAAACGCTTTTGCACTCTTTAATCTTGACAAATTTAAGATAGATGTTAAAATTTAGCTGCTCCTAAAAATTAAATAAGGAGCAGGTGAAAAAATGGAAAGTGAATGGAATTTGGGAAAAGTGTTGAAATGGGGAGTAGGTGTACCGGCTATAATAATAGCAATACTAGCGATTCTCTTTGGACCCTTTGCTAAGATATGGCTGGACTATTATTTCTTTGAGAGCTTAGGATATCAATCGGTCTTTCTAAAAAATTTATCAACGAAAGCTGGAATCTTCTTTGTGGTTTTCTTCGGATGTCTAGGGATTTTCTCTCTAATTTGGAAAGTTACTAAAAAAGAGCTCTATCCAGAGGGTATACCAGAAGAAGGAGAAGAAAGGTTTTTCTACAATCTTGGAAGAGCTTTCTTTACAATCGTGACTTTAGCTTTCTCTGGAGGACTGGCTTGGTGGGTAGAAAAAACAATGTGGTTCAATTGGTTGTGTTGGTTTAATCGAGAAAGCTTTGGAATAGCAGATCCTGTGTTTAACAAAGATATTAGTTTTTATTTCTTTGGATTGCCTATAATTCGAACAGTCCTTTGGGCAGGATTTTTTACAGGGTTAGTTGTCTGTGTAATTCTCTTTATAATAGGAATACTAGCAGAAGAAACTAGCTGGATAGAAGATGCAGTAGGAGAATTCTTTGGAGGAAATAAAAGATACTTTAGAGTAGCTTTAGGAATGACTATAATTTTTGGTTCTCTTTTATGCTGGTTTCATAGGTATCTTTTGCTTTACAGCACAAGGGGAGTCGTAAATGGAGCAGGATATACAGATTTACACGTGTGGTTGCCATTTTGGACAATTTTAGCGGTGATTCTCTTTTTAGGAGGAATATGGACAATAGTTGGCAGGGCTCCTCATTGGAAAAAATTAGTAACTTTAATAGGAATAGTTGTGCTAATAGGAATAATATTTTTGATTGCAGGGGGAATAGTTCAGAATTGGTCAGTTGAGCCAAATGAGTTAAACAAAGAAAGTAAATATTTAGAGAGAGAAATAGCTTTCACTAGAGAAGGATTTGACTTAAATAGAGTAATAGAAAAAAACTATCCAGGGAACGTCTCTTTGAATCTTTCTATTCTCCATTCCTCTACAGTTAAAAATATCAGAATTATAGACTATAAAGCAGTGAAAGATACATTGATAGAAACCCAGACCTTGAGATTATATTATGACTACAAAGATTTAGACATAGATAGATACACAATAAAGGGAAATGTTACGCAAGTAATTGTAGCTCCCAGAGAATTAGAGCAAGAGAAGTTACCAAAACCTGCAAAGACATGGATTAACAAAAGAATGATCTATACTCATGGGTTTGGCTTTTCTATGTGTCCTGTAAATGAAATAGATTCGAAAGGACAGCCTGTCTTATTTGTGAAAGATATCCCGCCTGTTTCTAATGTAAATATAAATGTTTCCCAGCCAAGAATCTATTATGGTGAAGCAACGAGAGGATGGATAATTACAAATACAAAAGAAAAAGAATTCGATTATGTAAGAAAAAAAGGAGAAGAACTAGAAACAGTTTATTTAGAAGAATATCCAGGAAAAGGAGGAATAAAGTTAAATACAGGATGGAAAAGATTAATAGCTGCAATGAGACTTGATTTCTTCAAAATTCTTTTGTCCGACTCTATTGTTTCAGAGAGCAGACTACACATTTATAGGGAAGTGAGAGAGCGAGTGTCAGAAATAGCACCATTTATTTATTGGGACGACGATGCTCAGTTTGTTGGAGAAAATGGAAGCTACTTTATTATCCAAGGAGTGGTCAAGAGTGATAAAATGCCTTATTCTTCGTATGGTAGACTTGGCGGAAAAAGAATAAATTATGCTAGAGATTCAGTCAAAGCAGTGGTTGATTGTCTTTCAGGTTCAGTTACTTTTTACTATTATAATGAAAATCCATTGATTAACACTTATAGAAAGATTTATCCTGGATTATTCAAGCCTTTATCAGAAATGCCAGAGTTTTTAAGGAATCATTTGAAGTACTCAGAAGATCTGTTTAATTTACAGGTAGAGAAATACACGGTTTATCATATGATAGAGGTAAAAGACTTCTATAGTAAAGAAGACAAATGGGAATTCTCCAGTGAAAAATACCGGGGAGAAACAAAAAGAACTGAAAGCTACAATATTCTCGTGGAATTGGAAATTGAAGGAGAGAAGAAATTAGAATTTGTTTTAATGACTACATTGACTCCTAAAAATAAGAACAATTTAATTTCTTGGATGGCAGTATGTCAGAATCCAGAAAATTACGGAAAGATTATTTGTTTCAGATTCCCTCGAGGGCAATTAATCTACGGTCCTATGCAAGTAGAAGCAAGGATTGATCAAGATCCTGAAATCTCAAAACTAATGACTCTTTGGGGACAAAAGGGTTCAGAAGTGTTAAGAGGAAACTTGTTAGTTATTCCTGTGGAAGGATCTATCTTATATGTTGAACCAATCTATCTTAGCGCAGAAGGAGTACCAATACCAGAGTTAAAGCGAGTAGTTGTAGTATATGGAGACACGATAGGTATTGGAGAAAATCTTGAAGAAGCTCTTATAAAAGCTCTTTCTGGTGCTCCAGAGATTCCAGAAATTCCAGAAGTTCCAGAAAAGCCAGAATTAAAAGCAATTATCGAACAAATAAGAGCTCTTTTAGATCAATTAAATCAACTTCTTGATAAATTAGAACAATTAGAAGAGTAATAGGCACCCCTCTTTCCTTCTCTTTTTGAGGGGTTTTTATTTTTTTGATAAAATATTAAAATTAAATTTAACTATGAAAGAATATAATTTCAAAAAAATTGAAAAAAAGTGGCAAAGAATTTGGGAGAAAGTCGGCCTTTATAAAGTAAAAGATAGAGAAAAAGAAAAGAAAAATTTTTATTGTTTAGATATGTTTATCTATCCTTCAGGTCACGGTCTCCATGTAGGTCATTTACATGGATATGTAGCTTCAGATGTTATTTCTAGATATTTAAGACTAAAAGGATACAATGTTTTGCATCCAATGGGGTTTGATGCTTTTGGTCTGCCTGCTGAAAATGCAGCTATAAAATACGGAATTCATCCTAGAGTTTGGACAAAAAAAAGTATCAAAAATATAAAGAGACAGTTAAAATCTTTAGGTTTTTCGTACGATTGGTCAAGAGAAATTATTACATGTGAGCCAGAATATTATAAGTTTACCCAATGGCTTTTTCTTAAACTTTATAAAGCAGGTTTGGTTGAAAGAAAAAAATTTCCTGCCAATTTCTGTCCTTGTTGTAAAACAGTTTTAGCTAACGAACAGGTGGTGGAAGGAAAATGTGAAAGATGCGGAGCAGATATAATCCAAAAAGAAATAGAGCAATGGTTTTTCAAAATTACAAAATATGCAGATAGGTTATTAAAAGATTTAGAAAAATTAGATTGGCCTCAATCTACTAAGATAATGCAAAAAAATTGGATAGGAAAATCAACTGGCTGGATTGTAAAATTCCCTATTTTAAATGCTTCTTTTAAGATAGAAGTTTTTACTACAAGATTAGATACTATCTTTGGAGTAAGTTATTTGGTTTTGTCCCCAGAACACCCTTTAATAGAAAAAATAAAAAATCAAATTAAAAATAAAAAAGAGTTGGAGAAATATATAGAGAAATCAAAAAGAAAAACAGAGAGAGAAAGAATATCTAAAGAAAAAACAGGAATAAAACTGAAAAACCTTTTTGCTATAAATCCTGTAAACTTTCAAAAAGTTCCAGTTTTTGTAGGAGATTGGGTTTTGTTTCATTATGGGACAGGAGCTATTATGGGAGTGCCAGCTCACGATTTGAGAGATTTTGAATTTGCTAAAAAATATAAACTTAAAATTAAAGAAGTTATCAAAAAACCAAAAGATTTCAAGGGAGAGGTTTTTGAAGGAGAAGGGAAACTAATTAATTCAGGTAAATTTTCAGGTTTTCCTTCAAAAATAGCTCAAGAGAAAATTGGAAATTTTCTTAAAAAAAGAAAGCTAGCTAAAAGAGCTGTATTTTATAAATTAAGAGATTGGACAATCTCTCGTCAGAGATATTGGGGATGTCCTATTCCTATGATTTATTGTGAAAAATGTGGATGGCAGCCTGTAAAAGAAAAAGATCTGCCGGTTTTACTCCCTGATTTGAAAGATTTTAAACCTCGAAAAGATGGAAAAGCACCTCTCTATAGTAATAAAAAATTTTTAGAGACCAAATGCCCAAGATGTGGAGCAAAAGCAGAGAGAGAAACTGAAACAATGGATACTTTTGTTTGTTCTTCTTGGTACTATTTGAGATATACAGATCCTAAAAATAAAAAAAGATTTGCTGATTCTTCTAAAGTCAAGGCTTGGTTGCCAGTTGACTTATATATAGGAGGAAGAGAACATGCGGTAGGTCATCTTCTTTATGCTAGATTTATTACTAAAGTTTTGAAAGATTTAGATTATCTTCATTTTAATGAACCATTTTTAAGATTAAAACATCAAGGATTAATTTTAGGGCCAGATGGCTATAAAATGTCAAAATCTAGAGGGAATGTGATATCTCCTGAAGAAATGATTGAAAAGTATGGAGCGGATGCTTTAAGAATTTATGAGTTATTTATTGGGCCTTTTGAAGAAAACATAGCTTGGTCAGAAAAAGGAATTGAAGGGTGCTACAGATTTTTAAAAAGAGTTTGGAGGATATTTTCTACAAAAAAGATAACAGAGAAAGTAAAAGACTTTGAGTTGGAAAAGTTAATTCATAAAGCTATTAAAAAAGTTTCAGAAGATATAGAAGATTTTAAATTTAATACAGCTATTTCCACTTTAATGGTGTTATCAAAAGAATTAGAGAAAAAAGAGAAAATTTCTAAAAAGAATCTTGAGATTTTTCTTTTACTTCTCTCTCCATTTGCTCCCCATCTTTCGGAGGAACTTTTTCAGAAAATAAAAGGAAAGAAAAGTTTTAAAAAAAAGTTTTCTATTTTTTCTCAAAAATGGCCTTCTTATAAAGAAAAATATATTAGAGAAAAGGAAATAATTTTTCTAATCCAGATAAATGGGAAATTAAGAGATAAAATGAAGCTTCCTGCAGGTTTATCTCAAAAAGAGATAGAAAAACTTGCAATCTCTCGAGAAAAAGTGCAAAAATGGATAGAGGACAAAAAAATAAAAAAAGTAATTTTTATTCCTAATAAACTTATAAATATTGTTATATAATGTGCGGAATAGTAGGTTATATAGGTAAAGAGAAAGCTTTCCCTATTTTATTATCAGGGTTAAAAAGATTAGAATATCGAGGATATGATAGTTTTGGTTTTGCTGTTTTAAATGGAAAAGATCATTTTTTATTTAAAAAAGTAGGTAAAATTTCAGAGGCTGAAGGAGAACTTTCTAAAATAAATGTTAATGGGAAAATTGGTATAGCTCATACAAGATGGGCAACAACAGGAGAAGTCACTCAAGAAAATGCTCATCCTCATACAGATTGTAAAGATGAGTTTTTTATTGTTCACAATGGAATTATTGAGAATTACAAAGAATTGAGAGAGAAATTAGAAAAAGAAGGACATACTTTTTCTTCTGAAACTGATACAGAAGTTATTTCTCATTTGATAGAAAAATATTACCAAGGAAATTTAGAAGAGGCAGTGAGAAAAGCTTTAAGAGAGCTCAGAGGAGCTTATGGTTTAGCAATTATTTCAAAAAAAGAACCTCAAAAAATAATAGCTGCTCGTTTATCTTCCCCTCTTTTATTTGGTGTAGGAGAAGGAGAAATAATTTTAGCTTCAGATCCTTCTCCAGTAATGACTAGAACTACTAGAACTATTCCGTTAGATGATAATGAAATAGCGGTTTTATTTCCTGATAATTTCTATATTTTAAAAGAAAAGCCTTTTTATCAAATAGATTGGGAAACAGAAAAGGTAAACAAAGGAGGGTATTCTCATTTTATGTTAAAGGAGATTATGGAAGAACCAGAGGCTGTAGAGAATGCTATTTTAGGAAGATTGATGATTGAGGAAGGACTAGTAAAACTAGGAGGGTTAGAACAAGTAGAAGAGGAGTTAAAGGAAATTGAAAGGATAATTTTAATAGGATGTGGGACAGCTGCTTTAGCAGCAAGAGTGGGAGAATATATGTTAGAAGAATATGCTCAAATACCAACTGAGGTAGATATTGGCTCTGAATTTAGATATAGGAAACCTGTGGTGGATGAAAAAACAGTAGCTATTTTTATTTCTCAATCTGGAGAAACAGCAGATACAATTGCTTCTCTGCGAGAGATGAAAAAGAAGGGAATTTTAACTTTAGGAATAACCAATGTAGTAGGATCTACCCAAGCAAGAGAAACAGATGCAGGAGTATACACTAGATCTGGTCCTGAGATAGCGGTAGCTTCAACTAAAGCTTTTTTGGGTCAATTAGCTGTTTTAGTTATGCTTACTGTTTTTTTAGGAAGACAAAGGGAAATGTCTCAAGTGATGGGAAGAAGAATTGTTACAGAGCTTTCTAAAATCCCTGACCTTCAAAGAGAAATTTTAAAGAAAGAAAAGGAAGTAAAGGAGATAGCCGAAAAATATAAAGATTTTAAAAATTTCTGGTTTATAGGGAGAAAATATAACTACCCTATTGCATTAGAAGGCGCTTTAAAGTTGAAAGAGATTTCTTATTTACATGCAGAAGGAATTCAAGGAGGAGAATTAAAACATGGCCATTTGGCTTTAATTGATGAAAATTTCCCTACTGTAGCTATTTGTCCTTCAGATTCTGTTTATGAAAAAATGATTTCTAATGTGGAGGAAATTAAAGCAAGAAGAGGTCCTGTAATAGCAATAGCTACTGAAGGAAACAAAGAAATTAAGAAATTAGTTGATGATGTAATTTATATCCCAAAAACATTGGAAATGCTTACCCCTCTTTTATCAGTTGTCCCCCTTCATTTGTTTGCTTATCACCTGGCAAATTTATTAGGAAAGGAAATAGATAAACCTAGAAATTTAGCAAAATCTGTAACTGTAGAATAATTTATGAAAAAAACTATTTTAATTGGTGGAAAAGCAGGACAAGGAATAGCGAGAACTTCTGCTTTTTTAGGAAAGATTTTTACAAAAGCAGGTTTTTATGTTTTCAATTATAGAGATTATCCTTCTTTAATAAGAGGAGGGCACAATTTTAATATTTTAAGTATTTCAGATTCTCCTATTTTTTCTTTTGAGAGAGAATTTGATATCATTTTAGCTCTAGACCAAAAAACTATTACTCTTTACAAAAAAAATCTAAAAAAAGGAGGCTTTATTTTAGGAGATAAAACTTTAAGAGATGAAAAACTTCAAGAAGTAAATTTGAAAGAGATTTTAGAGAAATTAAATTTACCTTCTATTTTTGGAAATAATATTCTGATAGGATGGTTAGGAAAGTATTTTGGAATCCCTTTTAAAATAATTTCAAAAACAACAAAGGAAGAATTTGGAGAAAAAGCAGAGAAGATAATAAAGAGCATAAAAGAAGGATATAAATTATCTTTTGAGAAAGAAAAATTAAAGATAAAAAAAGAAAAAATTTTCCTTTCTGGTACAGAAGGAATAGGTCTTGGAGCTTTGAAAGCAGGATTGAATATTTATTTTGCTTATCCTATGACTCCAGCTACTCCTCTGTTGCATTTTTTAGCCAAAAAGCAAAAAGAAGGAAAAATTTTAGTTTATCAGCCAGAAAATGAGATAGCGGTAATTAATATGGCTTTAGGAGCTTCATATGCTGGAGCTAAAACAATGGTAGGGACATCTGGGGGAGGTTTTGATTTAATGGCAGAAGCTTGCAGTTTGCAAGGGATGTCAGAGATTCCTTTAGTAGTTTATGTAGCTCAAAGAATGGGACCTTCAACAGGAGTTCCCACTTATACTTCTCAAGGAGATTTAGATTGTGTATTAAATATAGGGCATGGAGAATATGAGAAAGTGGTAATAGCTCCCGGTGATTCAAAAGAAGCTCTTCGAACAACAATAGAAGCTTTTTATCTTTCTCAGAAATATAGAGTTTTAGTTATTATTTTAGGAGACAAACACTTAGCAGAAAGCCATTTTACTTTTGATAAATTGGAGAAACCAAAAGTGAAAGTGAAAGATTTTATCCTTAAAAAGATTCCTAAAAACTACAAAAGTTATAAAATTACAAAAACAGGAATATCTCCTAGAGCTATTCCTGGGCAGAAAGCTGTTGTTAGAGCTACAGGATATGAACATGGAGAAGACGGGATTACTACAGAGGATTCTAAAGAAATTTTAAAACAAGTTGAAAAAAGAAAAAGAAAAGGAGAATTTCTTAAAAAAGAAATAGAAAAACTCGATCCTGTTAAATTTTATGGAAAAGGAGAAAATTTAATAGTAAGTTGGGGGTCTACTAAAGGGGCAATTTTAGACGCTTTAAAAGAACTTAAAGGTTTTAGATTTTTACAGATAATTTATTTAAAACCTTTTCCTGAAAAAATAGTTAAAAAGGAAATAGAAAAAGCTAAAAAAATATATATTGTGGAAAATAACGCTACCTCTCCTTTATCAAGAATTATAAGACAAGAGACCGGTATTTTAATTGAAAATAGAATTTTGAAGGCTGATGGGAGACCATTTACCCCTTCTGAAATTGTTAAAAAAATAAAATGAAATTAGAGGATTTCCAAACTAAAACTGAAATTACTTGGTGTCCAGGTTGTACAAATTTTGGAATATTGCAAGCTGTAAAAGAAGCTCTTTTTGAGTTAGTTTCTCAAAAGAAAATAAAGAAAGAAAACATAGTGATCGTTACAGGAATAGGATGCCATGGAAAAATTTTTGATTATTTGAATTTAAATGGTTTCTATGCTCTTCATGGAAGAGTTATTCCTACAGCTATTGGAATAAAATTAGCTAATCAAAAATTAACTGTTTTAGGATTTGGAGGAGATGGAGATACTTTTGCAGAAGGAATTTCTCATTTTGTTCATGCTTGCAATGCAAATTTTGATATAACTTTAATAGTTCATGAAAATCAAACTTTCGCTTTAACAACAGGACAAATGACTCCTACAACTGAAAAAGGATTTAAAGGTCCTTCTACTCCTTTTGGAAAGAAAACCAAGCCTTTGAATCCCATTTCATTAGCTTTAATTTCTGGAGCTTCTTTTGTAGCAAGATCTTTCGCTCTAGAAAAAGACCATTTAAAAGAAATCTTAAAAGAAGCTATCTTTCATAAAGGATTTTCTTTTGTAGAAGTATTGCAACCTTGTTTAACTTTTCACAATACAATAGAATTCTTTAAGAAGAACATATACAAACTTAAAGAAAAAAATAAAGATTTTGAGAAAGCTTTAATAAGATCTTTTGAATGGGATTATTCCTTTGAAAAGGATTCCAAAATTCCTATCGGAATTTTTTATAAAAATGCGAAAGATTAAAATAGGAATAAGTTATTCTGAAAAATTAGCTATTTCACTTGAAGAAATTGAAAAATTGGTTGATGTAATAGAGATTTCAAATTTGTCAGATTTAAAAAAAATTCCAAAAGAAAAAGAATGGCTTTTCCATTTTAGATACAAAAATCCATTTGATTCAAAAAGTGGTTCTCTTTCTCTTTTAGATTTAAAAGGTATTGAACAATCTTTTAGTCTTGCTCAAAAAGAACTATTAAAAAGACCTCCTTCTCTCTTTTCATTTCATTTGGGACACTCTGCAAGAAATCGTGAAAAAATACTTCCTGATTTTCACAACATAGCCAAGGGAGATATCTTGAAAAAAGACGAGATAATAAAAGAATTTAAAAAAACTTTAAACTGGATAAGTAAAAACATTCCGTTCTCTTTAGCTATAGAAAATTTAGATTACCATCCTGGTGGAGCCTATGAACATATATGCGAGCCAGAGTTTATTAATTATTTTCTTAGAGAATTCCCCTCTTTTTATTTGTTGATAGATATAGCTCATTCCCAGATCTCAGCATATTATTTAAATAACGAAAACAACATCTTAAAATCTACTAAAGAATACCTTTCTATTCTCTTACTTGATAGAGTAAAAGAAGTTCATTTAAGTCACCCTCTTTTTCAAAATAAGAAAGGAATCGATGCTTCTCTTCCAATTACTAAGGTAGAAAAGAAACTTCTTCAATTTCTTTTTCAAAAAGCTTCTAATATAGAATATCTAATTTTTGAAATGAGACCTCTTTTCAAGAAAACAAAAAAAGAAGATTTTATAAAGCAATTAGAAGAGATTCGTTCTTTGTTGACCTCTTTTAGTTAGTCTGGTATTCTCTTTAAAAGAGAGGGAATAAAATGGAGCTGGCAAGAATTGGGGAAGCGTTGGTTAAGACTATCCATAAAGCATATTCTGTTTTTTTTACAAGAAAAGGGTTAATAGAAAAACAAGAGCTAGAAAAGATAGCCGAAGAAGTTGTGCGAGGAATGGAAGAAAAGCTTGAATTCACCGGAGACGATTGGATCTATGATTCCCAGTTTAAAAAAGAAATTGTACCTTCAGAAACGGCTAGTATTGCTTTAACAAAGAGAGACGAAGAAGGGAATATTATAGCAACTGGAATTGCAGCTCTTTACATAGATTTTCCAATAATTCTTGCAGATGATTCGGGAGCTTTTATTTATAAAGAAGGAATGATAGCTCCTGTAGAAAAGGTGGACACCAGATATCTAAAAAGCGATCTTCCAATAAGAGCTCACATATTTGGCCAAAAAACAAAAATTCATTGGGTATGGATGAATCAAATCATAGGATATCTAAATAGTAAGGGGATTAGAACAGACAACAATATGGGACCATATTTTATAGTGAGAGATTTTTTCTTTAATTTCAGACCTCTTCCTTCAGGAGGAGTAGAAATTACCCCTCTTAATGCAGTAATTACAGAGCCTTTCTTAAACAAGCCCAAAGAGGAGATAGGAGCTTTCATAATTAACAGTTTGAACAAAAGACTATCAGAAAATGAAAAGTTCTTTATTTCAGATATGTCGGGGCAGCCTTTATTTAAGGAGGGAAAAATTAGAAAAATAGATACGCCAGTGTGTCCAGTATATTGCGCTTCTGGTTGGATTGCAGGACCTACAGAAGAAATAGTGAGAGATGTTTTAGGAGAAATGAAAAAGGCAGTGAATGAAATTGGTATTCCTTCAAAAGCAAATGAGAAGATTAAAAAACTTGTTTCTGATTTAGCTCATTATGATTAAAGATTCAATTTAAGAGAGGGAGACCTCTCTTTTATTTTTTTTGACAAATCATTTAACATTTGTTATATTATTAAAACTTAAACACTGTAAAAAAAATATGAAGAAAATAATTTCTTTTGGAGGAGGCAGTATAGTTCCTGAATTAATCTTAAAACCTTTTAAAGAGAAAGGATTTGAGATGATAGGAATTACTTCGATGGTAGACAATGGCGGATCAACAGGTGTTTTGAGAGAAGAATTTGGGGTTCTTCCCCCAGGTGACATTAGAAGACACTTGATTGCTTTAGCTGATTTGTCTCCCAAAGAGGAATGGAAGGAAAAATTATGGAGTCTAAGATTTGCTACAGATATTGAATTTTTCCCTGGGCATTTTGGTCATAATTTTGCTAATGTTTTTATTGCAGGTTTAGAGAGAGAATATGGATTTGAGAAAGCATTAGATATTCTCCATCAGTTTTTAAATATAAAAGGAAAGGCTCTCCCTGCTACTTTAGACAAAGTTCAATTAGTGGCTGAATTAGAAGACGGAACGATAGTGGAGGGTGAAGATGAAATTGATGTAGGAGAAAATCATGATAGGACAAAAAAAATTAAAAGAGTTTTTTTGAAACCTGAAGCTGAAGGATATCAAAAGGCAATTGAAGAAATAAAAAAAGCAGATGTGATAATAATAGGCCCTGGAGATCTATACACTAGTATTATTCCTTGTTTTCTTCCTAAAGGAATAAAAGAAGCTATAAAAATTTCTCAAGCTAAAAAAATATTTATTTGTCCCACGATGACAAAATTAGGAGAGACTCAGGGATTTTCTGTGTTAGATTTTACAAGAGAAATAGAAAAGTATATAGGAACAAATTTAGATTTTGTAATTTACAACAATAACATTCCTTCCAAAGAGAGAATAGAAGAAACAAAGAAAGAAGGAGAATTTTTATTAGATTTAGTTTCTTTTGAAAACTTACCGAAAGATAAAAAGTTTGTAGGAGAAGATTTAATTACAGAAGAAGGAGAAATTTTACATGATTCTCAAAAATTATTAAGAATATTGAGTAATTTAATTTAAAAAACTATGCAAGCTGTAATTTTAGCTGCAGGAGCTAGTTCAAGATTTTGGCCATTAAATAAAAGACATAAAAGCCTCATTAAAATAATGGGAAAGCCTTTAATTTGGTACACAATAGATGGTTTAAAAAGAGCAGGGATAAAAGAGATAATTATTATTCAATCTCCTTCTAAAAATATAGAGGAAGCGTTAAAAGATTATAAGTTAAAGGATGTTAAGATAAAATATGTAATTCAAAAAGAGCCGAAAGGGATGGGTGATGCTTTATGGCAAGCAAGGAATTTAACTAAGAAAAATTTCCTCGTTTTAAATGCAGAGAGGCTTGATGGAGAGTATCATGTAAAATTAGCAGAAAGTGAAAAGAGAAGTCCTTTAATTCTATTTGCTACCTTTACCAATACTCCTTATTTATATGGAATTTTAGATATTCGAGGCGGTAAGGTAAGAGGAATAGTAGAAAAACCTAAACCTGGAGAAGAACCTTCTAATTTAAAAGTAGTGGGAATCTACAGGCTTTCTAAGGATTTTTTTGATTATTATCAGAAAGTCAAAAAACATATGTATGATTTTGAAGATGCTCTAAATCTTTTCATTAAAAGAGAAGGAGCAAGAGTGATAAAGATAGAGAAGGAAAGTTTCCCTCTAAAGTACCCTTGGCATTTGTTTGATATAACAAGGTGTTTGATGGACAGATATCTTAAAAAAAGAGTTTCAAAGAGAGCTGAAATTAAGAAAAATGTTGTGATAGAAGGAAAAGTTTTTATAGGTAAAAATACGAAAATTTTTGAAGGAGCTATTATCAAAGGACCTTGCTATATTGGGAATGATGTGATTATAGGAAACAATGCTTTAGTGAGAGAATATACTAATTTAGAAGATGGTGTTATAGTTGGGGCTGGAGCTGAAGTAACTAGGTCTATTTTTCAAGAAGGAGTTCATGTTCATTCTGGATATTTTGGTGATTCTATTTTTGGAAAAGGTTGCAAAATAGGGGCAGGAACAGTTACCGCTAATGTAAGGTTAGATAGAGAAGAAATAAAAGCCACAGTTAAAAGAAAAAAAATAAATACAGGTTTAAAACGTTTGGGAGCGATTTTAGGAGAAAATGTGAAAGTAGGAATAAATGTTTCTTTTATGCCAGGTGTAATGGTAGGGAGTAATTCAATCATAGGTCCTCATTCCTTAGTGATGAAAAATATTTCAGAAAATTCTCTTTTCTACAACAAAGCTATTCAAATAAAGAAAAAAATTTGACAATTTTTTTGAAAAATGTATTCTAAAAACCGGTGAAAGGATGGAAATTCAAGAGTTTATAGATTTTATTAAGAATCACGGAGAGTTGAAAGGAAAAATAAGAGATGAAGAACGGTATAAAATAGGAAAGTTTCTTATAGTAATATCTAATGAGGGGTTCTGTGTAGCCGAAAATACAAGGATAATTTATTCTTTTTCTTTCTCTAAAAGAAAAGAAATATTTTCTGTAAGGTCTTTAGAAACAATTTTCCAGGAAATTAAAGATATCTGCTCTTTATTTGCTAAATAATCTTAAAATAATTAAAATTCAACTGGGAGACCCCCAGTTTTTTGTTAGAGTAAGAAAATAAAATAATTAAACCAGCTTCCCTCATTTTAAACAACAAATGCGGAAGCTAAGATTTAATTTTTCTTCTATTATTCCATATATACCTTATTAGCGCCTTTCTAACTAATAATTATGCCTTAAGGTGTCTTATATGTGCTTGTAGATTGTTTTTGTTGACATTTTATTAAAAGTTTGTTTTAATATTGGGATGGCTCTTTACAATTTAAAGTTGAAAGAAAAAAGAATTTCTAAGACAACGAAAGCCATAAAGATGGCAAATGAAATTATAAAACATATTCAGCAAGGAATAGGAGTGATTGGAGGAACAGTAAAAAGAAGAGAAAGAAAAATAATAAGAGAGACAGATAGAACTTTAATGAGTAGGAAAAGTTTATGTTATATTCATAGAAATCCTCAAATAAGCCCAATAGATATCTTAGAGTATAACCTTCCTTATCAGACTCCTCCAGAAAGTTTAGAAAAGATTTTTCCTCAAATATCTTATGTTTCAGGGCTAGCAATTGCTAATCCAATAGCTAGATATCTGATGTATGAATTTGAGATAGAAAGAATAAATGAAGAAACCCTCGGTGAGTTAGTAAAAAAACCAAAACTTCCAATAATTGTAGATGTAGAACCTACGAATAATGAGAAAATTTATTGGTTAAAAGCAGAAGACTTTAGGATTATGACAGAGAGACCAAGATGGGTATTAAAGATAGTAAATTATGAATTTCCTACAATGGAATTTTTTTGGATAGCTAAGACAAAAGATGGCCATTTTAGGAGAATTCCTCATTCAAAAGCAGTGAAATATTTGCCAAAATATTTTGTTCCAGTAGCAAATGGAATAGAGTGGATGGTAGATTATGGAATTCTCTCTATTCTTCAGAATCCATTCGATAAGACCAAGAGAATAGTTTTAGTAGGAGGAGCGCATTGGCTTTCTACTTTTGCAGTGAACGCAGCAATTCTTTTATGCCAGAGAATTCCAGAGAAAAAAATAGAAATTGAAGGAAGTATAGAATCGATGAGCTGGCTATACAATGTAATTAAAAAGAAAAAGATTGATTATTTTGAAGCTCTTTTTAAAGTGACAGATACTTATTATTCTAGAAAAAGAAAAATAGAAATTGATCCTTTAGGGCTCTTCATTCTTCAGGAAGTCGCTTGACTTCCTTTATTTTTTGTTTTAAAATTTCTTATCCCCTCTGGGAATTTCCAGAAGGGGTCAGGGAGGAAAGGAGGTTAGCTCATTTTAAAAAATAAAAATTGCCAAAAGCTGTTGTGGTCTTGGGATACTCTCCGAATCAAGAGAACTTTAAGGAAGTTGTCTGGGGTATTCCCCCAGACAAACCAGGGAGATTAGTCACAGGATTGAAAATTTTTCTTGAGGAGGAAGAAGTAGAGCTTCTAATAATTACAGGTGGAACAGAAAAAGAAGGAAAGAAAGAAGCAGAATGGATGAAAAATTTGCTTTATGAAAAGATAAATCAACTTTCTGATTTCACTGTTTTTCCTGTATTTGAAGAACATTCTTCCTGGGAGATAGAAGAATTTCTCGATGAGTGTTTAGTCTTAGAAACAAAGGCAAAAAATACAAGAGAGAACCTTCAAAATGTTGCAAAGATTCTATCTGAAGAATCTATTGATTCAGTTGTAATAGTTACTAGCCCAGATCATATTTCAAGAGCAATCAGAGATGCTATTGAAATTTGGCAACAAGATTATCCAGAGTTAACAAGAAACCTTTTTGCTTCACCATCAGTTACCCTTTACTCGGGAGGAAAAATAAGCGATGTAGTGATAGCCGAACCGCCGGTAAAGAGAAAATTTGATCTTTCAAGAATATTCAAGATACTAAAAAATGAACAAGCTCTGAAGAAACTAGATAATCTATTAAAAGAATATGAGGCTTAATTAAGAGTATTCCAAGACCAAGGTAATCTCAGTTCTTTTCCCTCTTTTATATTTTTACAGGATTTGTTCTTTTAAATCCTGTTTTTTATTAACTAAATGAGAATGGTAGTTGTATGAAGAGAGAAAAATAAAGAAATTTTTAGAGAAGAGAGGGGAAAGAGTAAAGAAGGAAAATGCCGGTTGTCTTATTTGACAAAAAAGAATTTATATTTTAAAATAAAAAAGGTGATAGTTTGGAGAAAGAGATAAAAGAGATAATTGAAAGGCTTGAGAAAAAAGGATATATAAGTGAAAAAACAGCAAAAGAGACTATAGAGACTTTTACTTCAAATAGATTTTCGACAGAAATTTTATTTTCAACAATAAAAGTAAGCCTTGAGGAAGGAATCACTGAAAGTTTACAAGGATATCAGAGATTGGGAATAGATGAGATATCTTTAAGTGGAATCAGTTATCACTTATGGAAAGCATATTTTAGATTTATCAGAGAAATTCCAGAAAACAAAAAAACTGTTCTTTTAAATTTAGAAAGATTCTATGATACAGTAGATAGAGAAGCTGAAATTTCCATTTCAATTGTGCTTGATCCAGGAGTTACTGAAAGAGTTGTAGATTTTGTAAGAAAGAAATTAATAATAAAGACTTTTCCTTGGAAAGTAAATATAAAGAGTGTTTATGCCTACTCTCCCACGAGAAAAATGAGAAAAGAAAAAGATAAACTAAAAGATATTCTTGAGAAATTTAACATAAAAACATTTTCAAGATGGAAAGAGTTCTTAAAGAACGCAGGAGAGCTGATAATTTATGGAGTAGAACTTCCTTTACCTGATCCAGAAACAATGAAAAAGAGATGGTTTAAGCTTCTTGAGAAAGGAAAAAGCATCTCTACTTCTTTCTTGCTGATAGATTTCTTTAAAGAAACAGACTGGCAAAAACTAAAAGAGATTTTGAAGAAAAATCCAGTTCTTTTCACTGCAGCTGGTAATGTAGTAGGATACTATGCTCCTCCTGAAGAAATAGATATGTTAAAGAGAAATTTAGAGATTATAAATAGATTAATCTATTAAAAATTGATTGAAAGTTCTTTAAAGGAGGTTTCCCCTCTTTTTTTCTTTAAGGATGAAATTTAACATTTACTAAAACTAGAAATAATGAAAGACATTCCAAGAAACATTAAAATTCTTTCTTTTTCTTTTTTTCTGATTTTCTTTGGTTATAATGGGGTCCAACAATACATTACTACTTTTTTTTCCGAAAGAGGTGCTGAAGGAGTAGGATTTCAATCGCTTATTTTGATTTATCTTTCTCTTTTTATTTTTTCTTTTTTTGGAATAAAGATAGTTTTAAAGTACAAATTTAAAAAGACCCTTCTTTTCTCTTCTCTTTTTTATCCTCTTTTTCTTCTTTCTCTTTTGACTAAAAATATTTTTGTTATTTATTTTTTCTCTGTTTTGTTAGGAGCAGCCGCTGTTTTGCTTTGGACAGCTCAAACCTCTTTTTTAATTCAAGAAACTGAAGAAAAATTTTATGGAAAAATCTCTGGTTTTTTCGTTTCTTTAAGAGATAGCGGAGCTTTTTTTGGAATTCTTGCTTTTGCCTT
This sequence comes from uncultured bacterium, assembly GCA_965552115.1. Taxonomy (GTDB): domain Bacteria; phylum Patescibacteriota; class Minisyncoccia; order Minisyncoccales; family CAZLLZ01; genus CBEVQU01. The sequence goes on from CBEVQU010000009.1 coordinate 18,210, forward strand.
TTTTATAAAATATTTTGTTTTTGAAATTCCTATTCTTGTATTATCTATCTTTTCTTTCTTAGGTTTTTTATTTCTTTTTCAATTAAAAGAGAAAAAAAGTATTGAAGATGAAGAAAGGAAATTTAATATTTTAAAATTTTTAAAGAATTTAAAAAGAAGCCCTTGTTTCCTTAAACTTTCTACTTTATATTTTTCTTCTAGTTTGATTCAAGGATTAATAATCGGAATTTTACCTTTAAAAATAAAGAGTACTTTTGGAATTCCTGAGGTTGGTTTTTTTACTTCGATTTTTTATATTATGCCTATTTTGTTTTCTTTACCTGCGGGCATTTTTTCTGATAAAAGAGGAAGAAGAATAAATTTTCTTTTAGGATACCTTCTTATTTTCTTCTCTCTTTTAATTTTATCTTTTTCAAAAAACAAGATAATTCTTTTTTGGGGAATTTTACTTTTTTCTCTAAATTCTCCCTTCATCAGGCCTGCTTTATTAGCTTTAATAGGAGATTTGTCTTTTAAAAAAGATCTGGAGATAATTTCAGGATTTCTTTTAGGTATAAGAAGCTTAGGGACAGTAATTGCTCTTTCTTTGCCCTTATTTTTTTCAGAGAAACTTACCTACCTTATAGTATTTTTCATGATTTCCTTCTCTTTTATACTAATTTTTTCCTTTTTCAAAGAAGATTTTAAGAAAATAAAGAAAAAAATTCTTCTAGAAATTTCTAGATGTTAAAATAGAAAAATGAGAATGATATTTGATTTCGATCATTGTCTTTTTTCGACAAAAAGGTTTTATCTTTTTTTTGAGAAGAGCTTTTTGAAATTGGGAATAAAAAAAGAAGATTTTAGAGAAACTTTTCAGAAAGCAAAAGGAAAGGGAAAAATTTACAGATTTGAGAAACATTTAAGATTACTTCAAGAAAAATATCCTTTCCTTCCCAGAGAAAGATTAATTCAACAAAAAGAAAAGGTTTTTAAAAAATTATCTCAATTTTTGTATCCCGATGTTAAAGATTTTCTCAAAAAATGGTCAAAAAAAGCGGATCTTTTTATAATTTCTTTTGGAGATAAAAAATTTCAGAGAGAGAAAATAGAAAGTTGTGGAATTTCTCATTTTTTTAAAGAAATTATTGTTACAAAGAGCAAAGTTAAATCAAGAGAATTAAAGGGGCTTTTTAAAAAGGAAGAAAGAATCTTTTTTATAGAAGATAATCTGGCAGCTCTTATTTTTTTAAAGAAAAAATTCAAAAAGTTAATTACTGTTAGATTGAATAGAAAAGAAGGAAAGTATAAAGATTTACCAGATTCTGAAGAAATAGATTTTTCAATTAAAAACTTAAAGGAGCTAGATGAAATTTTAGAGAAAATTAAGGAAAAACCAAAAGCTCTTGTTTTATTTTCTGGAGGATTGGATTCTATTCTAGCTGCTCTTTTTTTAAAAAAACAAAAAATTAAAGTAGTAGGAATAACTTTTACGAGTTATTTTTTTGGTCCAGAAAAAGCAAAAGAAGCAGCAAAGAAAATTGGTATTTTTCTAAAAATTGTTGATTTCTCAAAAGAACATTTGAAAGTGGTAAAGAAACCAAAATACGGTTATGGAAAATCAATGAATCCTTGCATAGATTGTCATATCTTGATGTTAAAGAAAGCTAAAGAGGTTATGGAAAAAGAAAATTTTGATTTTGTAGCTACAGGAGAAGTTTTAGGAGAAAGACCTATGAGTCAAAATAGAGAAGCTTTAGAAATTGTAGAGAAAGAAAGTTCTTTAAAGGGATATCTCTTGAGACCTCTTTCTGCTAGATTGCTTCCTAAAACTATTCCTGAAAAATTACTTTTAGTAGATAGAGAAAAATTACTTGATATTAAAGGAAGATCAAGAAAGAGACAGATTGAGCTGGCTAAAGAATTTAAGATTAAAGAGTATCCTACGCCAGCTGGAGGTTGTCTTTTAACAGATTTAGAATTTGGAAAGAGATTAAAAAAACTTTTTGAGATTTTTCCAGGATGTCAAGGAAACGATATAGAACTTTTAAAACTGGGAAGGCATTTCTGGGAGGGAAAAGTAAAAATCATTGTAGGAAGAAATGAAAAAGAAAATGAAGAAATCAAAAAGTTGATTAGGAAAGGGGATATTTTAATTGAAATGAAAAATTATCCTGGCCCTACTACTTTAATAAGAAATTATGGAAAAAGAAAAAATTTAAATAAAATCATAGAGAAAGCAAAAAAACTTACTCAATTTTACTCAAGAAAATCAAGAGGTAAAAAAGATATCAATTTTAAAGCCCTCTTCTTTACTTGACAATTTCTAACCAAAGATGTATAAGTAATTTGGTGAAAAATGCGGTTCTTTAAAAATATAAAAAAAGAGAATGGAACTTCTCCGGTAATAGCTATAGTGCTTATGATAGCAATTACAATTGTCTTTGCAGCAGCTCTTTATGTTTTTATTAGCGGATCTTTAGAAAGAGAGAAAAATCTCTCTCTTGGGATTTCTATGAAGCTAGAAAATAATACATTGATTCTGGAGATAAAAGAGATAAAGAACAATACTAAATTTTTATGGAAAGATGTAAAAATTCTAATAAATGGAAAGACAATATGGAAAGAAGGGAAGATCTTAGAAGGATATGATATCTCTTTCAATTCTTTAACTGAGCAAGAAATGAAGAAAGGACAGGTAGGAAAAGGCGTGTTAAGAATTGCTAGCGATAGAGTAATTATTAAAAAAGGAGATTTTATAGAAATCAAATATTTTTCTCCAAAATATCACGAAGAGAAAATAGCTTTCGCTTCCTTAATATATTGAGTAAGATAACTAAATACTAAAGTCTATTAAGTGGCTCTTTTGAGCTGCTTTTTTATTGACAGAAAGTTTTAATTATCATATAAGATTTAAAGGCTCTTAAAATTGAAATAAGGGGTGAAGAAATGAGAATAAGAAGTTGGATAGAGATAATAAGGCCTTTGAATTGCTTGATGGTGGCTTTGGCTATCTTAATAGGGTATCTAATAAGCAGTAGTTATCAACTATTAGATCTTGATAAGCTAATAATGGCTATAATTGCTGGATTTTTAATTACGGGAGCAGGGTTCATCTTTAATGATGCTGTAGATGTTGAAATAGATAAAATAGTTCATCCTACCAGACCATTACCTAAAGGAGAGATTGATGTAAATACTGCTTTTCTTGTTTCATTAGTGATTTTTATAGCAGGGATAGTTTTCTCAATTTTCATTAATGTTGAGTGTTTTCTCATTGCGATAATAAATTCTATAATCCTTGTAGTTTACACTGAGATATTAGAGAAGAAAGGAATTTTCGGAAATATAGTTATTTCTTATCTGACTGCTTCCTCTTTTCTGTTTGGTGCTTTTGCTGCTGGAAAAATTTATTCATTAGTAACTTGGTTAGCTATAATAACTTTTCTGGCAATTCTATCAAGAGAAATAATAAAAGATGTAGAAGATTTGGAAGGAGATTTTTACGGAGAAAGAGAAACATTACCAATGGGAATTGGCAGAGAAAGATCAATTACAATAGCTATTTTCTTACTTGGAAGTGCAATGATAATAAGTATTCTTCCTATGTTTCTCTCTTTGGTAAACTTGTTTTATAGCGCGATAATAATTCCTAATGTTATTTTAGGGTTTGGAGCTTTCCAGGCTATTTTTAATCCAAAAAGTTCAAGAAGAATAATAAAGTTTGGAATGCTCCTTGCTTTAATTGTGTTTCTGTTAGGAGGTGATTAGATGAAAATAGAATTTCCTAGAGAAGAAGAGATAAAAAAAATGTTTAAGAAAGCATGTGAGAAATTGAACATCGATTTTAAAGAAGCGAAAAAAGAAATTAAAAATCTAGTGATTTATGAAATGACAGATGGAAACAGAACTTCTATTGATTTAAAAGGGAAAGGATGGGCAGGGTACTTTGATGGAGGAATATTTTGCTTGAGATTTATCCATTTTGCAAAGATATTAGGAATTAAGAATTTATACATTAATGTAATTCATGGAAGACATAGGTTCAGAGAGAATTATCCCGATATTTACAAAGCTTTAATGAAATTGGTGCCAGTTTATGAAAAATATGCTCGAGAAAACAAAGAGATAAAGTGGATTTTTGTTGGAGATTATAAAAAACCTATAAAACCAGAAGGAAAGAAAGGAATTGATTTAACAGAGTTTTTGGAAAAGTTGGAAAAAGAAACAGCTAAAAGAAAAGGAATGAGAGTGATTTTTATGCTAAACTACTCCACAAGATGGTTAGAAACTGAGGGAAAAGAAAAGTGGGAAAGACTTCCTGAGGCAAATGTTATCTTGAGACATTGTAAAGGATATGTAAATGGAGATATGTGGTTACCCGGTAAACTTGATAGAAACTCTTTTATGTATGTTCAAAATGGTTCTTCGTCTCAAAATTTCACTGACCAACAAATTGTCTATCTTATTGCGATCGCATTGAGAAGTTACTTGCTTAACAAAGGAACACATTACTTTAAGACTTATACACACAGTGAAATAGAGCTAATAAGGAAAAAAAGAGAAAAAGAGCTTTCTTTTATCCATCGCACTTTGGAAAAAAGTGAATTTTTAAAGAGAGCAATTATTTTCAGCAAATTTGGACCAGAAATTTACGAGTTTTAAGTGCTCTTTCGGGCACTTTTTTTTATTGGTATACTTAAAAAAAATGAGAATAGATTTTTATTTATTTGAAAAAATAAATCAATTCGCTTTTAAATCTGTTTGGTTAGATACGATTTCTATTTTTTTCGCAAAATATTTAGGTTATATTTTAGTTTTTTTTCTTTTTTTGCTGATAATTAAAAATTTTAAAAAATATTTTTCCCTTTTTGTTTCTTCTCTTTCTTTAGCTATTTTTTCAAGATTCTTTATTGTTGAATTAATCCGCTTTTTCTTTCCAAGAGAAAGGCCTTTCCTTCAGAATAATGTCAATCTTTTAATTGACCATTTAAATCAACCTTCTTTTCCTTCAGGTCATTCAGCTTTCTTTTTTACTCTTTCTACTGTTGTTTTTTTAGAAAACAAGAAATTAGGAGGTGTTTTTTTTATTTTAAGTTCTCTTTTGTGTTTTTTTAGAATTTTTTGCGGAATTCACTGGCCTTCAGATATTATTTCAGGAGCTATTATTGGAATAGTTTGTGGTTTTTTTGGAAAGAAAATTTTAGATAGATTTAAAATTGAAGAAAGATTAGCTAAAATAAGATAATATGGAAAATTTTAAAATTGTTTTTGAAAAAATCTCTACTTTCTCTTTAAAAGAAGTTAACATAGGAAAAATTATTTTAATTCTTGTAATTTTTTATCTTATTTATCTTATTTTTAAAAAAACAAGCTATTTCCCCATCAAAAAAATTCTTCAAAAAACTTATCGAAAACAAGATCCTAGGGATTTAGAAAAAAGAGTAAATACTCTTTCTACCCTTTTTCTTAATACAGGAAGGGTGATTTTCGCTCTTTTAGTTTTAATAATCATCCTTTCTCATTTTGGAATAGATATTAAAGCACTTTTGGCAGGGGTGGGAATTTTTGGTTTAGCTATTAGTTTTGGAGCACAAAGCTTAGTCAAAGATATAATTTCAGGAACTTTTATTATCGTAGAAGATCAATATCGAATAGGAGATTGGGTAAATATTCAAGGACAAGGATTTAAAGTAGAGGGGAAAGTAGAAGATCTGAGTTTAAGAAGAACTGTTTTAAGAGATTTAGATGGTATTCAGCATATCATTCCTCATAGTGTAATAAGACATGTTTCAAATATAACAAAAGGATTGTCGAGAATAGATATTGATCTTCCTCTTTCTTTAGAGACAGATATTGAAAAAGCTCAAGAAATTATTAATAAAGTAGGGGAAGAACTTTCAAAAGATTCCTATTTTTCTTCTTTTATAAAAGAGCCTCCGAGAGTTTTAGGAGTAGAAAAATTAGGAGATGGAAAAGTTGTTTTGAAAATCTTAGGAACAACTATTCCTGGAAAACACTGGGAAACTGGGAGAGAATTCAAAAAAAGAATTTTTTCAGCCTTAAAAAAAGAAGGAATAGAAATAAAATAAAAAATTTCTCAACAAAGCACAAAAAAGCTTCCTTCAAGGAAGCTTTTTTGTGCGGACGGTGGGACTCGAACCCACACGGGAGAAAAATCTCCCCAGGCTCCTCAGGCCTGTGCGTATACCAATTCCGCCACGTCCGCATCTATTTTTTTTCTTTTAATTTAGTTTTCTTCCCTTTTAATTTTCTAAGATAGTAGAGTTTAGCTCTTCTTACTTTTGCTCTTTTTAGAATTTCTATTTTCTCAATTGTTGGTAAATGTAAAGGGAAAATTCTTTCTACTCCAACTCCAGCAATTTCTTTTCTGACTGTAATTGTAGCTCCTATTTCTTTTCCGTGTTTTCTAGCTATTACAATTCCTTCGAAAGTATTTACTTTCTCTTTATCTTTTTCTTTTATTTTCTCATAAATTCTAACAGTATCTCCTGGTTTTACCTCAGGTAAATTTTTCTTCATAAAAGGTTCCAAAAATTTTTTTATTTTTTCTTCTGTCATTATAAAAATATTTTACCTCTTTTATTATCTTTTTCAATTAAGTAAGATTGTGGGCGGTGGAGGATTCGAACCTCCGACCTTCTGTTTGTAGGACAGACGCTCTACCACTGAGCTAACCGCCCATTTTTATTTAAATCTTTTTTTAACCTTCTTTATTTTCTTTAAATATTCTTTCTCTATATCTATTTTTAAGACAGCGCAAAGTTTTAAAAAATAAATAAAAATATCGATTAGCTCTTCTTTTAATTTCTTATCTAAATTAACATCTTTCTCATCTTTTCTCTTTCTTTTATATTTTTCTGCTCTTAATTTCTTTTTTACTAAGTTAGCAAATTCTCCTAATTCTCCGGTAATTCCAATAGTGTTGGCAACAAGATCATCGAGATTACCAGGGCGGTTACTTACAAGACCTGTCTTTTTATCAAATTCAATCTGAAATTTAATAAATTCTTTTATATTTTTCATATGCCCTCGGGAGGAATCGAACC